>JBCDFC010000007.1:0-46634 GCA_039178805.1 Pseudomonadota bacterium
CCCTGGCCCTGCAGCACCTCCACCTGGCGTAACTTAACGACGATCTCCTCGGGCTTGTCTCGCTTCCCAGCCATCTCTGGTCCTCCTCAAAACGGAATAAATCTATCCCAGTGGGTGGACCACTTCAGTGGGGGTACTCCACGTCCGCTGGGCGAGCCGGTGCCCTGCTGGCATCGCGACCACAGCGGTCTCATGGAAGAGGTAGCGGAAAGCCAGGGCCAGATCGGCAGTTTCCGGCGCTCGCACAACCGTCAGATCAAGTCGGCCGCAGAGAAAGCGTAGCGGAAGTCGGATGGTCTTCTGTTCCATGAGTTCGACGTCAAACTCGGGATGTGCTTCGCGAAAGCGTGGCAAGAGCTGCGGCGTTAGACCGAGCGCTGCGCTATCGATCGCGCCGACGCGCAGGATCGGCGTAGGCGTGTTTCGGCCTTCGCGAAATGCTGTCGCGAGGGCGTTGGTGCGGTCCACGATTTCCCGTGCGCCCGACCGGAACTCGGCGCCTGCAGGGGTGAGGGTTGCATGACGGGTCGTCCGTTCCAGCAGTCGACAACCCAGATGCTCCTCCAGGAGCCGGATCTGTCTGCCGAACGACGCCGGCACCATGTCCATCTGCCGCACCGCCCTGCCGAAATGCAGGGTTTCCGCGACCATGACAAAGCACCGGAGCTGTTTATGCTCCATGATGCGCTGCCATCGTAACGAATGATTGTATAATTCCAGCGCCGTTGGCCCCAACTCTGACTGCGCGTCATGTCGGTCGTCTGTACCGCCCCTTCGAAAGGACACCGACCAAGCGAAGCTAACGAATTGCCGCGATCCCTGCTGACGGCATCGGGCCGGAGGTGATTGAGGCAGGGGCCGAAGTACTGGCCGCGCTGGAGATGCGGGAGGGCGATGTCACTTTCGAAATGACCAAATTCGACTGGGGCTTCGAACACCATAAGCGCCACGGTGCCATGATGCCGAAGAACGGCCTCGAGAAGCTGCGAGACTTCGATGCCATCTTATTCGGCGCCGTGCGTGCACCGGACGTGCCCGATCACATCACGCTGTGGGGACTACGTCTGCCGATCTGCCAATGGTTCGACCAATAAACGAACGTGCGGCCGACGCGCATCCTGCCAGGCGTGTCGACGCCGTTGAAGTATGTAGGCCCCGGCGATCTGGAATGGGTGATCATCCGCCAGAACTCGGAGGGCGACTACTCTGGCAATGGCTGCTGCACCCATCGCGGCCTGCCCGATGAGGTCGGGACCGAGGTGTCGGTCTTCACCCGTACCGGCGTCACCCGCATCATGCGTTACGCCTTCACGCTCGCACCGTCGCGGCCGCGCAAGCTGCTGACCGTGGTCACGAAGTCGAACGCGCAGCGTTTCGGCATGGTCATGTGGGACGAGATCGCCGCGGAGGTCTCGACGGACTTTCCCGATGTCACCTGGGACAAGATGCTGATCGACGCGATGACGGTGTGGATGGTCAAGGAACTAGCATGGATCGATACTTTCGTCGCCAAAAGCCTACATGCCGACATCCCTTCCGATCTAGCCGGCGCACTCGCGGATTCTCTCCGCCTAGCGCCAACGGCCAATATCGATCCAGAGCGTCGCCTCCCCTCGATGTTCGAGCTGATCCACGGCTCGGCCTTCGACATCACCGGCGAGGGCATCGCAAATCCGGCCGCCACCTTGTGGACCGCATGCCAGATGCTTGAGCATCTCAGCGAAACCAGTGCGGCCGCCAGGTTGATGCGGTCGGTCGAGCGGGTCTGCGCCGAGGGGATCTGCACCCCCGATGTCGGTGGCACCGCAACGACGCGCAATGTCACCGATGCGGTTTGCGAGGCCATCCGCGCAGACAACGCCTGAGCATTTGCGCGCCGTTTGAGGGCGGCCGCGACCCATCGATCATGATGAGGCACTCGACCACGGCGGACGGCATGATCGATTCAGATCGGGGGTCACCCTTCATCCACGATCTGAGAAACGTCCGCCGCATCGACCCACTTCGCCCGCGAGCGTTGCTGTCGACTGCCTTGCGCATTTGCAAGACTGTGAAGCGACATCTTGGATGCCCCGGCGATGCAAGTGGTCCCGAACCGCTCGGTGACATCGCGCTGCCTGTCGACACGCCTCTCTGATTGACGGGCGCGCTGCTGGTGCGTCCGAAATTCGTCCGTTCACGTTGGTGATTGCGGCGAGCGCGCCATGCCACCCTCTGGCTGTAGGCACCTCGGCTTGCCTTGAGGCAGGCGGCAAAACCGAAGGCAGAATGTCAACCATCGATCATGCTGTGAGACGAGCGCCGCGGTGTTCACCAACCCGCGCGCAGCCCGACAGGCACCATCGCGATCGCGCTCAAGGCGGCAGGCTTACGGGCAGCAATCACCAACCCTAGTACCCGAAGCGCCTCAAGTGAGACCGGCACGGTCTGGCTTCTATGCCCACCGGGACATCGGTGTCCTGTGAAGGAGGCATCGGTTCGAGGGCCAACTGTTCGTGCGTCGCGAGGGAGGGAAGCAACGGCGTCTGTCCGTTCCCTGCCAAGGGAAACGGATATGCGTTGCCTGGAAAAGGAAACAGGAAAATGGCTGGAACAACAACGCAGATACAGTGGTCTTGGGGTACATCCACTACCCTCAACTTCAACCCGACCTCGGACATCCTCGATTTCGGCTGGTTTGCGGCGACGCACTTCACCGTCTCGGACACGGCGTCGGGTGTGCTGATCGATATCACAAGCAACCAGCAGAGCTATCTGTTGAGCAATGTGACGCTGTCAGAGCTCTCGGTGGCCAATATCATGGCGAAGGACGCGACCGCGCTTGAAGCCTGGACCGCGGTGCTAGGTACGGCGGATATGAGCCCACCGACGGATACGGGCGACGCCAGCCCGCCTGCGGACCAGAACGATAGCCCCACACCTCCGGATGATGGCGAGGACGCCTCCCCGCCGGCGACGTCCGTTCTGCCGTGGTCAGCCACAGCGATCTACACCGGCGGTGAGCTGGTGCAGGTTGGCGATACGGTCTTCAGGGCGGGCTGGTGGACGCGGGGAGAGGACCCCGCCGTGGTCAACGGCCCTCCGGGCAGCGGCAAGGTCTGGACCGTTGTCGGGCAAGGGGCGGAGCCACCGGCCGATCCCTCACCCGGCCCGAACCCGACGCCCGATCCTCTGCCTGATCCCCTCCCCGACCAGGGCACCGGACCTCAGCCCGGCGCGCCGTCGAGCAGTGGCAAGTTCTTCTCGCCCTATATCGACATGCAGCTATCGTCGAGCCAGGCGGTGCTCGATCTCGTCGACCAGGCGGGGCTGAACGCGATCACCCTCGCCTTCATGCTGAGCTCCGGTCAGGACCAGATGGGCTGGGGAGGCTATGGCGACGTGGTCAACGCGACGCTCTACAATGGCACGCCCTATGCAGACGTCATCGGCCAGCTGCAGGCGAAGGGCGTCGAGACGACCGTCTCGTTCGGTGGCGCATTCGGGGTGGAGCCGGCGCTTGCCTACTCGTCCGCAGAAGCGCTCATGGTGGGGTATCGCTCCGTCGTCGACACTTATGGTGTAAAGAGCCTCGACTTCGACATCGAGGGAGCCGCCATCGCCAACACAGCGGCGAACGCTATGCGGAGTGAGGCCTTGGCATCCCTGCAGGCAGCCGATCCGTCGGTTGAGGTTTCATTCACCTTGCCGGTCCTTCCCGTGGGGCTCACAATCGATGGTCTGGCGCTTCTTGAAGGGGCGAAGCTTGCCGGCGTCGACATCGACGCCGTGCGGATCATGACCATGAACTACGGGTCGTTCTACTCCACCGGCGATGGCGGGGCGGATGCGATTGCCGCGACCGAGGCGACGCTCACCCAACTTGCCAGCATTGGGATCGACGCGCCGGTGGTGCCAATCCCGATGATTGGGCTGAACGACGTCCGGCCCGAGTCCTTCCTCCTCAACGACGCGCAGGAGTTGGTCGACTACGCGAAGACGAACGACAATGTCGCCGGCCTATCGATGTGGTCGCTAAGCCGAGACAATGGCAGCGTCCAGGGGATCGTCTCGCCTCTCGGCAGCGGGATCAGTCAGGACGAATACGCGTTCTCTCAGATCTTCAACACAGTTTCCGAGACCGACATGATGATCTGACGGAGCCTCGGCGGTGGTGTAGCCGACAAGGACAGATGAACCCGCGCGCCCGCTCCGTCCACCGGGGCGGGCGTTGTCGATCCGTCCGAAACCCGTCCGCCTTCCGCAATATCGTTCCTGGCAATCCGGCATTAATGTACACTTCGAGACCGATCAGGGCCGACCTCGGGAGGAAACGATGGCATCTGCACGAACGGCGCTGGCTGAGATGGTGAAAGAACTCTCGCGAGAGTTGGGCGCTTCGCTCGACTACGACGAGGAGGCAGGCGAATGCGTGCTCGCCCGGGATGATGGCCAGGAAATCGTCGTCATCCCCGACGATGATGCCGACGCGATCCTTCTGATCGCGCCAGTCGCTCCGGTGGGAACGACGGATCGTGAAGGCGTGCTGGCGTGGCTCTTGGCCGAAAACCTCGAGGAGAACCACGTGGGCGGCACATCGCTTGCCCTCGACAGCGGGAACGACCTTGTCGTCCTGCGCCACCGTGTTCCGGTCTCCACCGTCGATAAGACAGCGCTCAGCAACATGATGACGAATATCTTCGGGGTGGTCGATGCAGTCGCTGCAGCGATGAACGACCGAACCGGCGGTGTTGATTTTGGGGAAGAGACGCTCGGCGACGGCGCACCGGATGCGAGTGGGTCCATTCGGCCGACTGACTTCGCCTGAGCGAGGCAAAGTAGGGAAAACGACCATGGGAAGTGAAATCAACACTCCTGGTAGCATCCAGAATGTTCACCAGACCAATATCCGAAACAATGCCCCAATCAGACAGATAAGGAATGCGCAGGTTCAGGGCCGGCCAAATGTCGGTGGACAGGCGAACGTGGCCAGGCCCACCGATACTCAGCTGAAGACGGCGGTTAGCAAAGGCCTGTGGGCTGCCACCGGTATGATGGTCACCAGTATGAGGAACAAGCTGCGCCTGCAGAATTTCGTCAGGACCGCGTTCAACAGCGGCAATCCTGCGGACAAACTCAAGATGGCGCAGAACCTCGGCGCTCTCCAAGGCCGGCTCAAGAACGATCCGGCGTCGCAGAACAAGCTGCACAACATGCTCTTCGTGAAAGGCGCGAACAGCGGGATCAAGACCGGGAGGTTCACCTTCCTTCGGCGCGGCATCTTCAGCCATATCTCACGCTCGGTGAACGCGATGCACGCGCGGAACATGATCCGTACAGCCGTGATCGCAACCTATGCGAAGACCGGGAGCCTCGACAAAGCGCAGCACGTCAAGGACGCCATGATGCACTCGCTGATGTCCGGCGGCAGCAACCCAAGCAAGAACCCAGTGTTGAACGATCAGCTAAAGAACGGAATCAACGCCAATACGCAGTTCAATAAGATCTACTTGGAGGTCATGACGGCACACGCGAACGAGGTCTCTTCGCTGAGTGCCATGGATCCGAAGCAGATCGCGCAACAGGATCTTTCGAAGCACTTTGTGCCGGAACCGCCGCCGCCGCCGCCGCCGGCGCCACCTAACGGCAACCAGAACATCGTGCATACGCAGGGACGAGCGATGCCCGAAGTGCTCGATCCCAAGCAACAGCAGATCTTGAACGACGCGCATATCGCGAAGAACGTCATCGAGAATGCGATCGACATCGACAGGGTTACGAAGGGCGATCTGCCGGCTCATGTTCTGGAGACGCCCGGGAAAGGCGACCCGGTCAACCAGGATCATCAAGTCCGGAACGACAAACTCATCGCCAAACAGATGGCCAAGAATGAGATCGATGTAGACAAGGTGACCAGGGGTGAGGAGCCCGTCGAGATCTTCGACACCCCTGGGAATAATAGCGTGGACGACCCAAACAGGCTCAAGACACCTGGCGGTAACGATGCGATTAACTACGAGGAATTGCAGGAAGCCAAGAAGCTGCAGGAGCAATTCGAACAAATCGAGGGTGACGAAGATCTTGCGAAGTACATCGATGAAGGGAAAGACATCGAAGATCAGATCAAAGGCGACGAAGCGCTAGGAAAGAAGATTCATCGTAATGACGTAAATAACGCCGACGATAACCGCATAGTCAATGAAATTATGGCTGAGGAGCTTCAAAAGAAGGATGACATTCATTACGCGAATACAAAGGGCGATGGCGAGATCGGTGAGTTGAATTTCGATGATAACGAAAGCGATGTGAGCGAGAACAAGCCGATTGTCAACGCCAAGGGGAACGACAACCCGAACGATGAGGGCATCCGTGCCAAACCCGAAGAGACGAAGGGGCAAGTGGATAGCGACCTCAAGTTTGCTCAGAGGGTCTTCATGGACGACAAGATGGAGCAGAAGAAGCTGACGCCACAGAACCCCGAGAATGCCGGTCCGCCTGACTACGGGGATGACGAAGATAATCAGGTGAAAATGGCGCAAGTTGACGTTACGCGCAGCATGAAGGATATCGATGTGGAACCGGTGCGCTACGAGCCGCCCAAGAAGGGCTGAGACTGCTCACCCCGGGGGTACTGTGCGTTCCTTGAAGATGCGCTCGATGACGGCAAGCTGGCGCTCCAGCCCGCCGTCGACGACGCCGGCGTCGCTCTCGAGACGGCAACCGCCCTTGGGCATCTGCTCATCGCCGATGATTTCCAGGTAGCCGACATCGCCGGCCCCTGCGAGTATCTCGCCGATGCGGGCCTGTACCTCTGCTTCCACATCCGGCCGCACGCGCAGGGTGACCCTGGGCTCGCCCCTCATGCGCTGCAGGGCGCCACGGGCGATCCGGATCACGAGTTCGGCGTCGTCGAACTCACCCAGGATCTTGCGTAGACAAGCCATCACAGTGCGCGCGATGTCGTCCTCAGCCTTCGCCATGTAGTCGACCGAATTGCCGACGATCGTCATGATCTGATCCGCGAGCTCCTCCTGTGCTTGCGAGAGCCCGGCTTGGTAGCCTTCCTCTTTGCGCGCCTCGTAGGTCGTCTCCGCTTGTTCGAGCATTTCCTTGGCCCGCGCCCTGGCATCGGCGAGAACCTGCGCGGCCTCGGCGGCGGCGAGATACTCGTCTTGCTTGATGACCCGAGTGTCGGGCGCGACCTGCGGCCGGTCAGTCAGCCGGCGAACAAAGGAAGCCATTTCGAAAACCTGTCCTTGATGATGCGCCGGACGAGAGGGGGGAGTTGAGCGCCGGGTTCAACGGCACGTTCCTCCCAAGAGGAGGTGAGCAGCGGCTCAGCAACAGGCTGCGGCAACTTCCAGCAGAGCCTGGTCAGATAGGCTCGGTCCGCCGTTGCGGTGGCGTCGCAGGCATAGATTGCGCCGATCAGCATGCAGCGCTCCTTGAGTCCAAGACTGCGGGAGGCAAAATCTACCGACGGCAGATTGCCATAGAGCGGCGCCATTCGCAGCGCGAAGTCGTGCAGCTCTGGGCCGATCGCCTCGCGCGTTGCGCGGATGCGTTTGCTGTCGATCTCCCGGCGGATGTCGTTGCCGCGGAGAGCGACGCCCACATGGAGAAGGAGCGATTGCAGATCCGCCCGGCTCATCAGCGCGAGCCGGGCGCGGGGCGAGAACTCGACAATGAAGCGCCCAGCGATCCCGCTCTCTGCCATCAGCCAGTGCCCGTAGCGCGAGAGTGCGCGGGGGACAGCTGACAGATGCGCGATGAGCGCGCTGTTGGGAAGGGTCGGCACCCAGCTCGGGTCCATGTCTCTCATCGGTGAGAGATTGAAGGCGATCATCGCTTCTGCGACGCCGGGAGGCACCGCGGCGGCGTCAGCCATTGGTGACGGCGACGTCGGTTCTACGCTTGCCGCGGCCGAAGAGGTAGATGACGAGGAAGATATTGAGGACGAGCAGGATCAGCATGACGAGGCCTGCGAGCCCACCCCAAAGGATCAGCTTGCCCTCCTGGTCGGCCGGGTAGCGAAAGCCGAAGATGTCCGCCATCGGCGGCGCGGGATTGCGCTGCGTATCTGGCGGATTGGCTTCGAAGACGGCGACCGAAACGTCCTCGAAGGCAAGGCCCTCGACGCTGTTCTGGACCAGCATCTTAACCTGCGGGATCTTATCATCGATCACCAAGCCGGGACGCGTCTTGATGAAGACCGAGGCGGTGGATTTGGTCGGCACCTCGTCCAGGGGATGGCGCTCCGGCATCACCAGGTGGACGCGCGCGGTGACGACGCCGTCGATCTGCGTCAGCGTCTCGGAAATCGCCTGCGAGAGCCCGAAGACGAAGCGCACACGCTCCTCCAGAGGGGAGGAGATCAGCCCCTGCTCGCCGAACATGGCGCCGAGATCCGAGAAGCTGTCTTTCGGGAAGCCGTTCTGGTTGAGGATTTCGATCGCGGCCGAGAGATCGGCGGACTCGACACTGAGCGTGACAAGGCCCTTGTCGATCGCACCCTTCTCAGCATCGATCCCTTCGGAGAGGAGGAGCGCCACCATCTCGTTGGCCTCTGCTTCCGGGATCTCGGAGAAGAGCTCGACCTTACAGCCCCCAAGCACGAGTAGCAGACCTACAGCCACCGCCGGGCGAAGCCAGCCGATCAGGGTGCGCATCGTTCAGCAGCTCCGCTTAGGCCGTTCGAAGCAGGCCATCGACCTTCTTCGGGATCGCCGCGGCCTCGTTGCCGACGAGGGTCAGGGTGAACATGCCATGCTGCATCTCAAACTGCAGACGCAGCATGTCGGCAGGCGTGAAATCGCTGATGCTCATCGCCTCACTGATTGAATGCTGCACGCCGGACCAGCCGTCCCTGAGGGTATCCATCCCATTCAGGATCCGGTCGCCCACAGTGGGCGCCGCTGGTTCGGCAGGCGTCAGCGTTCCCTGAGGCAGAACCCACTGCTCACCACTCTCGAGCCCCACCGCGACGCGATTTTCGACGCCGTTCACGGTTTCGGCTCCAGTCGGTGGCGCCACCATCGCCTCGTCGAAGCGCAGCGTGTCCTCAATCCGCGCAGCTGCGGTGTGCACTGGTCCCTGAGGCACTTCCGCAAGCACGCCAGACATCGCGCTGTTCAGATCCGCGGAAATCGGCTCGATCATCGCCTATCTCTCCTTCGGCCGGGTCGGAGTCGGGCAGCCTCAGCTACCCATCACTTCCTTTGCAACTGTCACGGCGTCCGGATCGTCGTCTGCCGCAATGATCGCCTTGCACAGGGCGTCACGCTCGGCCTTCTCGTCCTTGCTATGATGGATCATAACCAGCACGGCCTTTGCGAAGCTGTGCTCGGGCGCAATCGGCATCACATGATCCGCGATCCGTTTCTTGGCACCTTCTACGTCGTTCAGCATGAGCTGGATAGAGGCTACCATGGCAAGGGCGTCGGGATCCGCAGGCCGTGCCGCAACCATTGCATCCATCATCTTCTCGGTCGGCTCTTTCCAGCCGTGACTACCCGTGAGTGTCGCGGTCGCCGCAATGAGCTGCAGCGCCTCTCGATCAACTTCCATTCTCAACCCGTCCCTCTTGTTGTCCCAAGGTCAGTGATCAGGACTGGCCAAGCTTCTGAGATTGGTTCTTGCAGAAGTTGTAGAATGCCTGCTGGACGTTCGTGATCGTATTGAGCAGCATCATCTTTGTCTGCATTTGAAATTGCAGCGCGGTCATTTTCACAGGATCATTCGTGATGTTCGGATCCTGCATGTCCTTGCCAATCTGCTCAAAACCCTTCTGCAGATTGTCCATGTTGATGGTGTTGGACCCTGATTTGATTTCCATCTTGGAGCCTCCTTACGATTGCTCGTCTTCGAGCTGATACACGGACCAGACCATGCTGATAGTATCAGGAATTGCCTCCAGCGCCGCATGCATGGCGACAAGAACTTTGTATTCGGCCGGTGAGACGCCGGCATCGAGCTGGCTTTTGACCATGCGCGCCTTTTCCTGTGCCATCGCGATGATAGCGTCGCGGGCCTTGCCATCAGGATCCTCCATGAGCGTTGCGCTAAGATCGGATAGGTCGGGTTTTGTGGTCGTTTCGTTCATTGTGTTCCCTCGATCCTGTAGGCGAAGTCGCGGTCATCTCTTGTGACGATCACCCGATCATACTGGACATCTTTAACATAGACGCCGTCGGCTATTTCATCCCCTGCGACGTGGTTCGAACCATCGTTTAGTAGGACCCGGGACGCTCCGTCCGTGGAGGTTATCACACCAATGATCTTAAGGTCTGGGCGCCGCACCGGTTCGGACGGAGAAGTGACATTTTCTGGTGCAGGCTCCGCCGGCTCGGACACCTCTGCCACGGGTTCCGGTTCGGATGCAGCCTCATCATCGGTGTTGACGATCGTGCCCTCGGTCGCTTCGACCCGGATCAGCAGGCGCGGCCAGCCGCCGGAGCGCTCAACGAAGTCCTGGCCAACGCTCCGCCACGTCTCGCCCTCGCGGGCCGTGACTCTACCAGACACGCGCAGCAACCCGTCCACCTCATCGACCTTGAGCCAGATCCCAAGGCCCGCCGCCTCGATCGAGCGCTGCAGGATGCGGCGCCAATCGACCAAGCTGTCCCGCGTTAGTTCGATGCCCGTAAGCGCGGGTTCAGGCACCAGCAGGGTCCGCCGCAGCGCCGCGCGATCGATCTCGCTCCCGAGGAAACCGTCGATCGTCAAAACGCCGCTTCCGGAGTAGCGGAGCTTGAGATGCGGCCCGAAATCGGGCTCCGGCCACGGGTAGCTCTCGACACGCTCCCGAGCGGTGGTGAGCAGAGTGGCGACATTCGCCACGCGGTTATCCGCATCGATTTCCGCTTTGGCGAGCGCCGCTTCGAGCCTCTCCATGGACTGCGCGTTTGGTACGAAGCCCTGCAGCGTCAGTCGTCCACCGCGCACGGCCACACGGACCTCAGGCAGTCCAAGGGCGGCAATGACATCGCGGGCGGGCCGCGGGTCGGGTGCCGTTAGCGCATCGCCAATAGCGGGCGACTCGACGCCGGACTGCGCAGCAAGTTCGCGGAGCTTATCGAACCCGCCAATGAGCAGTGCTGCCACCAGAGCCACCACTGCCCCGGCGCGGAGACCGATCGACGGCTCGCGCGGCGAGGCAGGCGGCACATCGGCAGGATCTTCGGTCTCGGTGTCGGAACTTTCCTGAACATCCACGGCGGCGGACGTTTCCGGAGCGGTCTCTGGCGGCGCTTCCTCAGGTCCTTGCTGCTCTTCAGCTTCGGGTGAAGGCTGGGGCTCAGGTTCGGCCACGATCGCCGAGCCGGGCTCGGGTAGGGCCGACCAATTGGTGTCTTCCGGACCGATACCAATGACCGTATCGCCGATCTCGATCGCAACGCCCGGGGGCAACTCCGCCTGCTCACCCGGCGACAGCTTCCTGTCCGCGAGAACGACCTCGCCATCCAGTGCTGCGACAAGCAGCTCGGCACCGCCCAACGTCACCGCAAGATGGCTGTCCACCATGCCACGGCCGAGCAAAACGAGGTCGGCCTCGTCTCCCGCCCCGATGACATGCCGGCCGCTGCCGAGGGCCGCGACCGCACCGGACTGAAGCCCGCGGAGAACACGAAAGACAATCGCGTCCTCAGACATCGGCACCGGTTGATCGGATTGCGGTTGCAACATGCCTCAGCGCCTCATGGGTACATCATGCGCATCTGAGGGCCGCGGGGTGCTGTCTCGGTGGCGATCTCCGCCCGGAGGCGACGTGTCCAGAAGGCGGCGGCGTTCACGAACGCACCGATGGCTTCGGAAAACCGCGTCACACTTTCCGGTACTGGGAGTTCGCGAAAGAGGATCAGCCGTTTGCCTTCCGGTTCGACCGTGACGATTTCCTCCCCGGCCATGCTCCGACCGAGATGGATGGAGAGCACACGTTCGATAAGCATGTTCGCCAAACGGATGTCGGCCGGCAGCATCTCGAGTTCGCTGCGCATAAGCATGCGCGAGCCATCCTGGCTGAGTTCGACTTCGTACTCTCCGTCGAAGACGAAAACATAGTGCCCGTCGCGGCGCTCAGGGGCGAAGCCGTCTCTTGCCCGCGCCCAGTCGACGAGCAGTCGATCCAGCTGAGAGTTGGCCTCCGCCATCACCACGCACCTTTGCAGCAGTCCCCAAGAGCAAGGACACCAGATCGCCCCGCCCGTTAATATCACAAGCTCGGAACTGGGGAGAGATGCGTCAAGAGACGAATTTTGGACGTCAACTGCAAATCTTCCTCCGCTTCACTGCCGTTGACGGGGTATAATCGGTTTCGCGGTGGCACGGTTCGCTCCGAAAGCCCTGCAGCGAGGCACAAGATTGGATAGCGAAACCGGAGGGATCGAGCTTGATGAGAAGGTCAGCGGGCTCGCTGATCTCGGGCGGCTCCTGACGGCTTTCTCCGCCGCCCTGGAAGCGACGGGCGCGAGCGATCGTCTTCGCCGCCGAGCCCTTCTGGTCATGGAAGAGCTGACAGCCAATGTGCTCTCCCATGCCGGTGAGGGCGTTAGCGCATCACTCCGCCTTCGCGCGGTGGCCGACGAGGCGGCGATCAAGATCTCTTATCCTGGCCCCGCCTTCGATCCCACTGACCCGGAGAATGTACCGATCCCCAATCCCGACCGGCCGGGTGGTCACGGACTTCGCCTGATCCAGGCACTTTCGACACACCTCTGTTACGTGCGTCACACTAATCGGAACAGTGTGCACGCATTTATTCGTCAGGAAGACTGAAAACAGAAATCAAGGAGGTCGGAAATCCTCTCCGCACTTGGACAGTCATAATCTCGTCAGGACTGGGCGGCCCGAAATGGGCATATCCGAGTGGCGGTCGGCTTACCGACCCCGGCGCAACTAGGAGGGATCCATGTCTGACAAGCCTGCTCCGGAAGAGATGAGCGAGCTCGACAAGCGCTCGCACGAGGTCGACGAAATCCTCAAGAAGCTCGATGCGATGCGCGACCAGCGCGAGGCCGAGCTCTCATCCCACAACATCTCCTCGGCGAAGATGGCCGAGCGCGCCCGCATGAGCGGCCTCACCGATGTGATGGCCAAGATGGCGCGCGGAACCGACGACGGCCTCATCGTCGAGCCCGAGGAAGCGCCGAAAAAGCACAAGACGCGTCTCAGGCTCTGATCCAGCCGGGCCAGCACGCTGGCCCGCTTCCCGGACCAAGTCGCGCAGATGCGCAATGCCAGACCAATAGGAGAGAACCATGAGCAACGAAACCGTCAGCAACACCGCCACCGGCCTCACCGCTACCGTCGATTTCCGGACGAGGATGTACCACAAGGACGGCAAGTCCGAGATGGACTGGGTCCTGAATAAGTCCAAAGAGATTGTCGTCGGCGACAAAGCCAACATCGACAATTACATCAAAGAATTTAAGGCTGGGAACTATCCCGATCTGAAGAATCTGACCGAGTACAACGACTACTATAAGGGTGGTGCTCAGAAAGAATGGGTCGCCCAGGGCTCGCTTACGGACAAGCGGCAAGGGGATACCATCGGCAGCGGAAAGCACGGTGACTTGGGTGGCCGCGGCGACATTCTCAATTTCCTGCCGCCGAGTTCCTATCAGAAAATGGTGGGCGGCGACGGTCTGACCCAGAGCCAGGCTGATTTCCTGAGCGTGCTGAGCGGCATGCGCACCGGGCTCGGCATGAGCGAGGGCGACATTAAGACTGCGATGAAGAACTACTGCAACCTGCCGAGGGATCAGCAGCGCTACATCGCCGATCAGTTCGACGACACGAGCGCCTCAGTCTCGGCAAAGTACAACCAGCGTGGTGGCAACTACGCCGCCGGAAATGACGACCTCAAGGATATCTCGTCAAGTTGGGGTAGCATCAGCGACAAGGCGAGGAGCGCGGTGGCGCTGCTCAAGAATGCCGATAGCGACACGATCAAGGCGCTTGGCATGGCTGACCCGACCGGCAGCGACTTCTTGGCAAGCGTCATCGATCCTACCGTCACTGTCGATACCGATTCGCTCGATCGCAACGACTTCGGAACCTGGCTCTCGCTGAGCAAGAAGGGCAACAACTTCGGCGAGCTGAGCGGGAGCGATCTCACGAACTTCATGGGCGTCTTCAAGAAGCTCGCTCTCAACGCAGCGAACGTCGAGCAGAAGAAAACCGGCGCGATGGAGATGGGTCTGTCGCAAACGACGCCGGACGTCCCGGCGCTCGCTGCGGGGTTCATGAGCAACAAGCACCTCAACGTCTCGGCGGCTGACCAGACGAAGATCGAGGTCCTTTACCAGATGATCTCGGGCACCGGAAAACTCACAGCGGCGGAGAAGGAAGCACTCTTCAAGGGCATGGTGAGCGGCAAGATGGACGCTGCGAACGAAGCGTTGCTGACAAAGCTGAAGAGCGACCCGTCGATGATCGCCGCCGACGACACGTTCGTCGACACTTTCAAGACCGAGTCCAAGACCACGGCGAAGGTGCCCGACAGCGCGGTGTCCGGGATCGACAATGCCGCGATCCTCTTCGCCGCCCTCGGCGGGAAGAACCCGGCCGACGCGGCCTCTCGCACGTACCTGAACCAGCTTTCCGTGGACAAAACCGCCGACTACACGCCGGCAGGGGCCGATAGCAGCAGCAATAGTGACAGCAACGTCAACAGCGACGATCCGCTTCATGAATTCAAGGAGCTGGTCCAGATCTCAGACGAGGAGATCAAGAGCGCGCTCGACAACACGACTGGCCTATCCGCCGAGCAGAAAACCGCGCTTACGACTGCGATCAAAGGCAACTCGCTGTCGCCTTCCCAGATCTCGCTCTTGCTTGACCACGTCGACGACACGAATCTTTCCGACGATGACAAACAGACCCTGAAGCAGGCGATCGAGAACTCGATCCAGAACAGTCGTTCTGAGGGCACCGGAGACAAGAAGGTTGTCAAAGTCACGGCCGACATGGCGTCGACGGCGCTGTCGAACATGGATGGCCTGGGTGTGAACGACATCAATACGCTCCAAACCGCGATGGCCAACGGCACGCTATCGGTGAAGCAAGCGAACTTGCTCAACTCACACCTCAAGGACTCCAACATCACCCCCACCGACAAGCAGGTGGTCTATTCCGCGATCGTCCACTCGCAGACGAATGCAGAGGCCGATCCGGCCAATGTGGCGAACTGGGCCGCCGAGAAGAAGTTCAACATCGACCAAGACAATGACGGGGTCATCGGTAATCCGTGGACCGACGGTGTGGAGGTGACGCCCTCGGGCCTTAAGGAACAGGGCTACTCTGATCTCGACACCATGGATCTCGGGTCCTTGATGTTCGAGGTGATGCAGGGTCGCTGCGAGGCACTGGACAAGACTGTCCGCACTTACGGTAAGCAGGTCCAGGCCAAAAACGACGCGATCAAGACGATCCAGGCCGCGATCGACCAACTCCCGGCTGCGCCAGAGAAGGGCAAGCCGCCTGTCGATATCTCGGGCACAACCTTCGACGATCCGATCAGCGGCAAGACCATGAAGCTGACCGACTACATGTCGCAGAACGACATCAAGCTCGGTAAAGGGGTCGATCCGAAGAAGATGAGTGCGGCGGACCTCGACAACCTGCGGTCCTCGCTAAACTCGCACTCGGAAAGCCTGTCTTCGGACAGCCAGCTCTCGATGACCCGGCTCCAGCAGGCGATGGACAAGTACTCCACCTCCGTCAACATGCTGACGAACTTCCTGTCGAAGTGGAACTCGATGCTGCAGAGCATCGCCCGGAACCTTGGCCAGTAAGCCTGAAGCAAAGAAGGAGGGCCGGACCATGGACGGGACACAAGAGCTCACCGAGGAGCACATCAGGGAAGCTCTCGTGCGCACCGGAAAGGTGCCCGAGGGAGATCCCGAGGGGGTCGGCGACGCTTTCGTCGGCCTCTTCACCGGGACGACCGCGATGCGCGATATCCAAGGCCTGAGCGACGACGAGATCGAGAGCATGTACGCGCTTGGCTTCAGCCAGTTTCAGGCCGGGCGCTACGAGGAGGCGGAGAAGATCTTTGCGCTCGTCTGCACTATGGAGCACCGCGAGCGTAAGTACTGGATGGCGCTCGGCGCCGCCCGGTTCAACCGCGAGCAATACGAGACGGCTGTGATGGCCTACTCGATGGCGGCGATAATGGCGCCGGGCAACCCGGAGCCGCCGCTTCAGGCCGCGGACAGCCTGATGAAGCTTGGCGATGGCGGGCGGGCGCGCGCGGCCCTGGAACTCGCCATCGAGAACGCCGGCTCCGACGCCGCTCATGCCAAACTCAGGGCCAAGGCAGAAACGCTGCTCGAGCTGATCGGCGAGGAGACGTGAGATGAGCGGCTCGGACACCAACATCGGATCGGGAGGGGGAACACCGATTCCGGTGACCTCCGACCCGACTATCAACGCGCCGCCTGGCGCCAAACCGACCGCACCGACCAAGAAGGCCGCCGGGGTCGATACCGACCTCACGGTTGGCAAGCAGGAGGCGCTCAAGTCCCTCAATACGGGGGTTTTCCACGAGTTGGAGAAGCCCCAGACCCTGAGTGCCGTAGCGCTGATGGTGTCCACTCTCTCAGCCAAGCTGCAAGAAACGCGTGGCAAGTCGGCCGAGAACGCCATCAAGGCAATCAAGAAGCGCATCAAGGATCTGAATAAGATGCGTGCGGACCAGCAGGCGAAGGTCAACACGCAAAACCAGAATGCCGAGAAGAAGCAGAAGGTGGGCAAGATCCTCGGCTGGCTGGGCACGGCGCTGGGTGCGCTGGTGACGGCCGCCTCGCTCGGTACGCTGTCCAGCGCCGGCGTTGCGCTCATGACGGTCTCGCTCGCGGCCGGGGTCGCGGCTCAGGCGATGAGCTCCAGCCCGGCAATGGCGAAGATGATGGAGAAGGATCCAAAGGGCGCCCAGGCGCTCACCTACTCGCTGATGGCGTTTCAGGTCGTGACCGCGATCCTAGCTGCGAAGGTTAGCACGGTGGCAGAGGTCACCAGCGAGCTGGCGGACGATGCCGTGAAGACCGGTGCCCAGATTGGCAAGCAGGTGGTGAAGGGGGCCGATGACCTGGTGGCCGGCGGGAAGGAACTGCTCGAGAACGCTGACGATGCCGCAAACGACCTGATGAAGGACTGCCTGAAACTCGGCAAGCAAATGGCGGATTGCGACTCGCCGGAAGAGGCGAGCGAGCTCCTCGTCAATCGGATCGACGACATGGTTGAGAGCGTCAATCTTGGGAAGGTGGAGAGCGTCGGCGACGAGGTGCTCAAGAGTGGCGATGAGGTCCTGAAGAGCGGCGACGAACTCGTAGACGACGCGGCGAAGGCCAAGGATGCGAGTGGTTCCGGCAAGAATGTCGATGACACTGCGAAGACCGGCAAGGACGGAAAGGCCGTCGAAATGGAGGCGGAGCCGGAGAAAACCAAGATGGACAAAGTCGCCGATGGGATCAAGCGGGCCTCAGGCCTCGGCCAAATCGCAACCGCCGGTGCCTCGTTCGGGAACAAAATGACGATCGCCGAGATCGACAAGCAGATCGCCGACCTGAAGTCCGAGCTCAAGCTCATCCTGGCCGATCAGGGCGCGGACGAAAGCGCGCTCAACGATATGGCCGACCAGCTCAAGAAGATCATGGAGGACTTCTCGAATGCCATGTCGATCCCGATCAAAGTAGACGAGTCAGTCTATCAATCTGAAACCAAGATCACCCAGGGGATCGGTAACACCGGTACCGGCGCGGTCTGATCGGAACTCACAGGAGGAGAGAAATGGGCGGCGTCGACGGAGTAGGCTCGGGTAGCAACAACTATAATACCCAAATCAACAACGTAGATAACGTTAACAACACGCAGAATGTCGGCAACACTGCGAATACGGAGTTGACGACCAGCCACCAAGGAGGTGTGGGGACGACGCAAGGTGGCTCGCATGGATGTGAGAGCGCGACGGCATCCGGCAAGCTCCCGAGTTTCTTTGGTGAGAATTGGAAGAAGTCCGATCAGATGATCGACCTCTACAATAGCCTCGTGGCCCAGTTGCATGTCGTGATGAAGGATCTCCACGCATCGGCAACCAAGCAAAATGTCGACATGCGTACCCAGCACATGCAGCATGCCAAAGACCTAGCGGCAGACCTTGTGAAGCAGGGCTGGCAGGATTTCGGCATGGCGATCGGAAGCGCGGTCGTGAACAGTGCCTTCCAGGCGGCGGCGGGTGCGACAGCCTGCACATCCGGCAATACGAATGACCTGAGCGGGCTTACGCTGCCGCTGAACGGCCTTGGCGGTGCGCTTGGTGGCGCGGTCGACGGCATCAAAGGCAAGATCGACGCCGACCATCAGGGCAAACAGGGCATCATCAACGCGCAGATGTCGGAGGACGAGAGCTTCCAGAGCGATCTCCAGTCCTTCATGCACGATGTGCTCGACATGATGAACAAGATGAACTCGGATCTGGCCGGAGCGGGCTCAAGCTATATCGGCGGCCTGAACAAAGCCGCCGATATGAGCTGAACGAGACAACGATGGAACGGGGGACAACGCCATGATCGATACTGCAGAGTTCACGGAGCAGCTTGCCGATATCGGTCCGATCCTCGGTGAAGCGATGATTGCCGAGACGGAGGATCGTGAGGCGTGGCAGATCGTGCTCGAAGCCGCTCAGATCACGATCGAGCCGGACCATGACCGCGACTGCCTGATCTTTTCCTCGGACCTCGGCAGCCCGCCGCCGGACAAGAGCGCCTCGTTCTATGCCTTCGCTCTCCGCGTGAACAACATGTGGCCCTTTACCGGGGGCATCTACCTCGGCCTCGATGCAGAAAGCGAAGAGATCACGCTCTTCAGCGTCTTGCCCGTCAGCGGGCTCGACAGCCAGCGCCTCGCGGCGATGGTGGTGGACTTCGCGGAGCGGCGCGTGGCGTGGGCCAGCGCCGTCGTTCAGGGCGGTCCCGCCGAGGTGGGTGAAATGCCCGAAGGAACGGTGGAGGACGCATCAGACCCACGGACGATCATACGCGGGTGACCTGCAAGGCAGCGTCCGATTTCCGTCAGGTAGTGTGCGCCGCCCCTACCCATCTCTCGGAAAGATCAGAGTTTTTCGGAGGAACCAGCCGTGGTTAACGAGATCGGATCCAGACCGACGACGACGCCGGACTTCAACGTTCTTCGTCAGGGCACCAAGGGGCTCGATGACAGCCGTACGCTGCGCTTCAACGCAGGAAAGTCGATCTACGCGCACAAAGGGTTCGTCTCGCGCGCGCTCGACTTCGTACTCCGCCGAAACTCCTATGCGAGCAACGTGAAGAACGCTGTTACGGTCACGAAGCAGAGCTTCGCCGACAAGGTCGGTCAGGACTTTGCGGATGCGGCGTTCAAGAAGCTCGGCATCAAGAACCAGATTACGGCCGGCCAGATGCGCGACCTGAACAAGCTCGCGCACAAGGCCAAGGACAACGGAGTGAAGCTGCCGACGTTGAAGGCCTCGTCCGATTTCGCACATGCGGTCGGCGATCTGCCGCCTGGGGTCACCCGAAGCTTCAGCAAGGTCGGAGAATGGCAGAGCGATCTCAGCAAGATCGCAACCCAGTTCCTCAACGGGCCCAAACTGGGCGGCAGCAATGAGGATTGGAACACGCTTCGTCAGGACGCCTCACGCATCGGTCAGATGTCAGCGATCGAGCTGAACGACTTCCAGGCGCGGCTCGAGAAAGTGGCCGTCGACGCACGAGCCACGCAGCTCGACGCATCTTCCATGGCGCTAAGCTTCAGCACGCCGACGGCACGCGTGCAGGACCGCTTCGAGCATATCTACGGCCCCGACCTCACCCGACAGGTCTTCAAGGAAGCCGGGATCGATCCGAACTCGAAGGCCGTCAGCCCGCGGCAGCTGCACGCGCTGAAGCAGTTCGAGCGTGGCATTGCCGCCTTCCACAAAGGACAGTTCGTCAGCGAGAATCCCAAGTTTTTGAAAGAGTCCGACAAGATGAAGTCGCTTGACCCGAGCGATCCGAAGGACCGCCAGGCGATGCTCAAGATGCATAAGCAGAATTGGGACACGTTGATGCGACCCGGGCTTGAGAACCAGATCAACATCAAAGACGCTAACTTCCAAGCCATGGGACGCTTTGCTGGACAAAACACACTGAGCGAAGATGATGCGACGCAGTTAAAGAATGAGTACCATACTGCGGATCTGCGGGCGCATCAGCTGATGGGCAGCATCAACGATGGCTTCACGCAAGGGCAGAAGAGCCTGGGCCATGCGATTAGGCACTGGAACGGCGTTGCTGATCAGCAGGCGCTCATCGCTCTAAAGAACAAAAGCCCCGATCTGTATCAGGTCCTGAGCAACATCGGTAAGGTGCACGAAGCCATTAAGCCGACCTGATCTATGCGTAGACCCGCCCGGCAGCCCAGATAATGCTCATCCGATCGAGCACGCGGCCACAAGAGAAAGAGTTCCGCCATGCCTTCGAACACCGGATCGATCACTGCGACGCCAACCTTCAATACAGTTACGCAGAACATTGGAAAGGTCGATGGTGACCGCGGTCTTCGTCTCAACGGGCGGGAGATCTATGCGAACGCATCGAAGAAGTCGCGATTTGCTGGCGCGATCAACGATCTCTTCGCGAAGATCACCCGGCAGAAGACGCGTCACCAGGACGCGACCACGTTACTCCGCCAGAGCTTCGCCAAGAGCTACGGGAATGCCGCTGCTGATGCAGCGTTCAAGAAACTGAGGATCGGGGACAAGGTTACGGGCAAGCAGCTCGAAGGTCTCAAGCACATGGCGAGGACCGCCGACAAGCTCGGCCTTGACGCCAGCGTCGAGAACAAGCGGAACGCGTTCCTTACGAGCCAGATCAAGCTGCCGAACTTCCGCGCGAACCGGTCGATCCTGTTCGACCCCAACAGTAACCACAGGGCATTGCGCAACAGCCTGACCGAGTACGCAAACCGGTTCGTGACGGACAAAGCGAACCCGGGCGGAGACGCCAAGAAGTGGGCCAAGCTGCAGGAGCATGCCGCGAAGCTCGACACGATGTCTTTCTCACAACTCGGAAAGTTCGAGCAAGAGGTGAAGTCGTTCGCCAGGAGCGTCACCAAGGGGATGAAGGCCGACGCTCGACTGATCACCAAGGGAGCGCGGCCCGCCAAAGAGACCTATGACAGCGTTAGTCGCAAGATCGGCTCCGACCATGCGGACACGCTGATGAAGGAAGTCGGCAGCGACAAGAACGGCACGCTCACGGCGCGACAGAGCCATAAGGTTAGCCAGTTCATGAAGGCGCTCGACGGGCAGTGCGACAAGGATCTCTGCATCGAGAACATGGCTTATCTGAACTCCTCCGCGGAGATGCAGATGCTTGATCCGGCGAACGCCGATGATCGCGAGCGCATGTCGGAACTGCACGACCAACTGCAAGAGCTGTTCTTCGATAAAGACTCGAAGACAGAGATCAACGTCGAATCCAAGCTCAGAAAGAGCGTAAAGAGCTTCGAGGCTTCTCCCAATATGTCGGAGCAGGACGCCAGAAATCTGAAGGCGCTCTACGAGAAAGTCGATCATTCAATCGAGAACGTGGTGCGGACCGAGCCTTTCACGCGTCTGATGAACAAGAGCGACAGCATGATGGATGCTGCGCATAAATGGCAAATGAACACGAAGGAAGTGAAGAACATCCAAGCGGAGATCCAGAAGGTCGACCAAATTCTGGAGCAGCTTGGCAAGACAGGTCTTGGCCCAGGCAGCACCACGCGCGCAATGCCCAAGAAGGCTGGCGGCGGCACCGTCTTTAGCAAGCAGGCGCTGAACGAGCTCGACAAGGTCGGGTTCGCGAAGCCGAAGGATCCGAAGGCGGCGAAGCTCGATGGCAAGAAGCGGCCGCCAGTGAACTATGACGCTGCGCAGAACCAGCACTTCCAGAATGCGATGAATGACAAGGTCCGAAAGGTCGTCTCTGATCTGAAGCACACCGAGGTCGGCAATGACAGTCCACCGCCGACCTACAGCCAGGCAGAGAAGGAAATGAACCGGGCGACCTACAATATTAATGGCGCTGGCAACGGCTTTAGCAGCATCAACGAGACGAGCAATACGGCTGGCAAGTTCAGCGACCTCTGTGACAGTGCTGGTATTCCGGCTGAGCATGTCAGCGTGATGTCGGCCGCGATCAACCAAGACCTCTTCAATACCCGCAACATGGAGGTTTGGAAGGACCCCGACAGCGGCCCGCTGAAAGCAGATTTCCACAAGCAGGCGGATCTCAAGAGCGAGCTGAGCTACAATGTCGAGACATCGCTTACGGCGCTGACGCCGGGTTTCTACGAATTCACGGCGACCCAGAAGATCCGGCCCAACGCGATGACGGATCTTTCCGTGGATGGCGGGGCGGCGAAACCGCTCGACTCAAGCCAGTCGTTCTGCGAGGTGACGATCAAGGGCGTGATCAACTGCAACATCCCGGAGAACCCGGATGATCCGTCGTACAACCCGGTTACGATCAGCAATACGACAATCAACTACCAGGCCAAAGCGACGGGCGACAAAGACCTGATCTGATCGGATGGGGCCCTGCAGCGCGCGGCCCCGCTAAGCCTCGCGCGCGAGGGTGAGCAGCGTGATGTCGTCCGACTGCGGAGCTCCCGCCGTGAACCGATCGACCGCCGCTAGGATGGAAGTGTTGATCGCTTCAGCCGAGCCATCGCCAGCCGCGCTGAGCAGGCGCGGGTCGCCGTAGAGTTCGCCCTGCGCCGTCATCGCCTCGGTTATGCCGTCGGTGTAGAGAAGGATCGCGGCAGCCCGTGGGAAGGGCTTTGTCGCCTCCGCAAAGTCAAGACCAGGGATGACGCCAAGGGCGATGTTGGTATCGACCGACATTACCTGCCACGCTTCACCGACAGGTCGAAGTAGAGGCGGCGTGTGGCCGGCATTCGCATAGGCGAGATCGCCCGTGCGGCGGTCGTAGATTGCGAGAAAGAGCGTGACGAACATGGCCTGCGCGTTATCCCGCTCGATTGCGTCATTCGCCTTGGCCAGGATGGCGCCCGGTGAGTGTATCGTCTCGGCGGCGGCGCGGATGATGGTCTTTGTGATGGCCATCAACAGAGCTGCGGGCACCCCTTTTCCCGAGACATCGCCCACGAGGACGCAAAGGCGATCCTCGTCAAGCGCGAAAGCGTCGTAGAGATCGCCGCCGACTTCTGTCGCTGGCCGGAGCAGCGCATGGAGATCGACGCCGTAGTCGGCTCCGAGTGCCCCGAATTCGCGCGGCAGCATAGCGTCCTGAATAGCGGCAGCGGTCTCGACTGCCGCCGAGAGCCGGACGGCCTCCGCGCGCGCAAACTCCTGGGCGATATCTCTCGCCGCCAGATCCACGAGCCGGCGATCGATCACATCGGGCGCGCGACGCCCCGTGAAGGCAGCGAGCGTCACGGGAAGCCGGCTGTCTGGTAGCACGACGACGATATCCCGCCCCGCCTGTTGCGTGCTCCTCAGCGAGGCGGCGCGTTCAATCAGGGGCGAGAGGCGACCGGGATCGCCATCGATGAGCTTGACGGCCGCGCCGTCCTCCGCACTGGAAAGCCGGAGCGCCGCCTGGGGCTGCAAGAACGGGGCGATCTTCTGCAGCCGGGCGACGATCCTGCTGACAACGTCGTCGCCGGCCATCTCGCCGTGCGGCTTGCCATCGAGATCCAGAAGCCGTTCGAGGCCAGACTGTACGCGTGCACGGCGGCGAATGCTGAGGAGTAGCGTCCCGATATAGACGATGAGCGCGACAACCACGCCGACGGCGATCCAGACATAGCGCCGATAGCGGTAGTAGAAGGTGTCGGGCTCGTCGATCACCATAGCCTCGGGCGGCAATCCGTCTTCTGAGATCTTGAAGCGCGCAAGTTGGCGGAAGTCGAAGATGTAGCGATGGGGTGCTGCGAGGTGCACCGGGATCGAGTTCACGTCGCGTCCGGCAAGAACGTCGATGACCATGCCGCCGAGGATGACGCCCAGTGATCGATTGTCCTTCAGGTAGCCGCCGACGACGCCAAAACCGATCAACCTCTCGAAGAGACCATAGACAGGCACAGCCGCGGCCTCGGATATGGCGATGGTACTGCCGATCTCGTCAGTGTGTCGGTCTTTGTCAGCGTAGGTGAGGATCAGGACCGAGTCCTCCGAGCCCAGCGCCGCGAGCTTCGGGGTCATTGCCGCGAGTGCTTCCCCGCTATAGCGCTGGATCTCGGGCGACCAGTCGAGGTCGATGAGCGCCCTGTCGAGGTCGCGCCGCACGCCGCTCGCTTCATCGTCGTTATCGTCGATGATATGAAGCGTCCCGGTGTCGGGGCGTTGCTCGATAATGAGGGAGAGCGTGCGACCGACCTGGTGCTCGCCGAGGACGCCGGTGACGTCGGGCAGCGCCTCAAAATCCTCGCGCTCAAGCACTGTCTCGGCGGCGATCACGGGCGCGTTGTCGAAGATCTCCCCGCGGGACTGGAGCGCAAAGCGCAGTGCCGGATCCCCGAGCGTGACAACCACGCTCACGTCTTCCGGGGCATAGCGGTGCAGCACCGTAGCCGAAAGCAGATCCGCGTGATCGTCGTCGTCATGCTCGCGCAGGTCGAGATGTTCGATTGCGATCGAAACTCCGGTCAGACCGGAAAGCTCCTCGCGCAAACCTGCAATGATCATCGTGCTCGCTGGGTTGCCGGAGCCGTGGCTGTCGAGAACCACGACGGTCCGCAAGTGCCCATGGTCTGCCGCCTCAGCGGTCGCAAGGAGGCCGAAGAGGGTGGTCCAACCGATGGCGGACACACAGCGCATCGTCAGATCGAGATCTGATCGAGCGGCTGGACTGTAATCTCCTGGGTCAGATCCTGATAGGACAGTACCGGCAGCTCATAGATGTCCTGCTCGATGAGCTTGCGGACATAGCGACGGATATCCATAGCGACCACTAGGACCGGCTTCTGCCGACTCTGGGAGAGATCACCTACGGCTTGCTTGACATTCGTGACGAAGCCCCGCGTCACCCGCGGATCGAGCGCAAGGTAGCTGCCCGCCGATGTCTGCCGGATGCCCGATCGGATCGTCTCCTCGGCCTCCTGGGTCATGATGTAGGCGGGAAGAATGTTGTGCCCTGCAGAGTACTTGTAGGAGATGAAGCGCCGCTGGCTTCCTCGGATGTACTCGCAAAGCATCACAACGTCCTTCTCCTTTTGACCCCATTCGATCAGGGCCTCGAGGATCGTCCTGAGATCGCGCACCGAGATTTCCTCAGAGACGAGGCGCTGCAGGACCTCGGATATCTTCTGAATGGGCAGGACGCGCTGGACCTCCTTAACGAGTTCGCCGAAGCGCCCTTCCATCTGGCCCAGGAGGAAACGGGTCTCCTGGATGCCGATGAACTCCGAGGCGTAGCGCGTCAGCACAAAGGAGAGGTGGAAGGTCAGCATCTGTGCGGGGTCGAGAAACGGAACGCCGGCACGGTCGAGCTTCTGCTCATAAGTCTCGTCGACCCATATTGTGGGATACCCGGGCAGGAACGCCTCGCCCTGCTGGTGGGGAATCTTGAGAATGTCGAGCTGGCTCGGTTGCTCGCGCACGAAGACGTGGCCCGGAATGATCCGGCCTGAGGTGATCGGGGTCTCCTGGATGAGGATGCGGTAGGCGCCGTCCGTGAGGTTGTCGTTGAACCGAAGGTGGATCCCAGGGAACGGCACACCAAGATCGAGGTAGAGCGCGCGTCGAACCTTTATCAGCTCGGTATTGAGCGCCTGGGCGCTGATCCGCTCCTCAAGCTGAGCGTCGACGTCGATCATCAGGGGCACGGTGAGCGAGAATTCGTCCTCGGCGCCCATCTTGCGCTTCGACGCCTCGCTCTCGGGCTGGCCTGCCTTGGCCATGGCCGGAACGGCACCCTCCGCGTCCTCGATCGCTCCGCCGCCGTAGATGCGGCCAAGAAGGAATCCCATCGCAAGAAGCGTGACGCCGAGTGTGAAGAAGACCGCGGTGGGAAAGCCCGGGACGATCCCGAAAAGGAACATCATCGAGCCCGCGATCATGATCGCCTTGGGCTGCGCGAAGATCTGCCGCGAGATATCCGCGCCCAGATTGGTGCTGTCTTCGGTCGTGACGCGTGTGACGATGACGCCCGCGGTGATTGAGATTAGGAGGCCCGGGATCTGCTGCACCAGCCCATCGCCGATCGTAAGGATTGAGTAGGTCTCGACCGCTTCGGCCGCCGTCATGCCATGCTGGGTCGTGCCGATGGCGATGCCGCCGACGATGTTCACCACGGTTATGATAAGGCCGGCGATGGCGTCGCCCTTCACGAACTTCATGGCGCCGTCCATGGAGCCGAAGAGCTGGCTCTCTTTGGAGACGGCCTCACGGCGGCGGCGGGCTTCCTCTAGGTCGATCACGCCGGCGCGCATGTCGCCGTCGATCGACATTTGCTTGCCGGGCATGGCGTCGAGCGAGAAGCGCGCGGAGACCTCCGCGACACGCTCGGCGCCTTTTGTAATGACGAGAAACTGCACGATGGTGATGATCAGGAAGATCACTGCGCCGACGATGAAGTTGCCCTGAACGACGAAGTTGCCGAAGGCGAAAATGATCTCGCCCGCATCGGCGTTCAGGAGGATCAGCCGTGTCGTCGAGATCGCAAGTGCCAGCCGGAAGAGCGTCGTCACCAGCAGGACGGACGGAAAGGCAGAAAAGGCCAGCGGGGTAGGAATGTACATCGCCACCATCAGCAGGATCATGCCCGTCATGATGTTCATCGCGATGAGGGCGTCGATGAGCCATGTCGGCAGCGGGACGACGAGCATGAAGATGATCGCGACCATGAGCACCGCAAGCATGATGTCGGTGCGCGCGGTGAGCGCGACCATGACCGACTGTGCGCGGGAGGTGTTCATGCTTGGTCTCGTTGCGTGATGTAATCACGCATCATTAGCTCGGCCTCGGTGGTGCGCCCACGTGCCTGATGCGCCGTACTCTGGACGAGCTTGATGCGCGCGATGTCCTCGCCGCTCTGACCGGCCGAGAGCGCTCTGTCGCCCATCGTGATCGCGTCATCATGGCGCTCGAGCAGGCCATAGACGCCGCAGAGCGCGCGCATGATGTCTCCGTTTCGTGGATCTTCGCTGAGCGCGAACTCGAGCAGGTCACACGCTGCCTGCTCGCGGTTCTGACCGGCGAGGATATGGGCGAGGACCTGGAGGAAGATGCTGTCCTCGGCCTCCCATTCGCTGTTGAGGACGAGTTCAGTCGTCATGCCTGCTGCAGAGCGTCGTTCGCCTCGTCAAAGGCTGCACCGGTCTCGTCGAGCTTCGCCATCACGCGCGCCGCCGCTTCTGTGCATTCCTCTGCGCCGTTCTTGGCACCGCGGTTCACACGCCTCTTAAGGTTCTCGGAGAGGTCGCGGACCTTCGCCTTGAAATGGGTGCGTTGCAGGAGTGTCGGGTCGGGCACTTGGACGAACGTGAGCTCACGCGCCGCATCGGCCACCGACCGGCCCCGGAAAATCGTCTCGACGTGATGTTCGACCCGATTGCCCACAAGCTTCGCCGCGCTCTTCTCCGGCATCACCGTGCGCTGCGCGTCGAGCCTCTGGATCCCGGCCAAGCCCTCCGACGGATTGACGAGGCTAAGATTGGTCATCGGTCTTCTCCCCTCTCTGTCACGCTCGTACTTCGTCCTGAAGCGAGGTTAGCAGCCCCACTGCTGCTTCAAGGCGTGGACGATCAATGGCATGCTGATGAAAGCGGGTCAGGAAGACAAGCCGGTCGCCGGCAAGGCCCACCGCCACTTGCTCCGCCAAGCCATTGTTATAGTGGACGCTTTCCAACGCCCGGCGCAGCACGGCTGGGCGGTCATCGGTCAGCGCAATCTCGCGCGAGAGGTAGAGGACGAGGCTCTCCCCCTGCTCTTCCAAGTGCAACGTCCCGACCTCGTCGATCTCAACGGCGAGATGGGCCGGTTCTGCAAGGTCGAGCGCCATGCCCATCGTTGCCGAGAAGTCGATGATATGTTGGCTGACGATGGACATTAGGCCTCCGCGTCTTCCTCGATCTGGATCGCCTCGTCGATCGCCTCTTGCATGGAACCGAGCACGTTGAATCGTGCCTCGGGGCTTTGGAAAGCCTTCACCGGGATGCTGTCACCAAGGGCTTTGAGGTCCGTCAGGAAGTTGATACGCGCCTCGTGATCCGTGAGCCCGGCCATGTCGCAGATCGCAGTGAACTGAGAGGCCCTCGCATTTTTCGAGTCCAGGATCGGTGCAAGTTGGCGCAGCAGCATCTCCCCCGTGCAGCTGCTGCTGGCACCCCGCTGCCGGCCGCGTGATGCAACAATGTCCGCGTTGCCGAGGATAGTCGTGAGCGTTTCAAGCCGTTGCAGATCGCTGACGATCGTCGCGAGCTTGGATTTGTCGATGGAGCTTCCACCGGCGTTGATGTCGGCACCCAGTGCCTTGATCATGAACCCGATGGCTTGCGGCAGCTTTTTGTCGCCAAAGCGTTCGCTCAGATCGTTGAGCGTCGTCGCCATGTCACGGTAGTCGGCCGAATTCTCTTTGTAGGCCTCGCGAAGTTCTGCGTGGTCGGCCAGCCCGGCCGCTGCCGAGGAATTGGTGATGCCGCCGATATTGAGCGCGGCGTCGATCTCGCGTCCATGTTCCTTTCGCAGACCCTCGACCGCGGCCTCCGCGGCCTCTATCTGTTCGCGCGGCGCACCTCTGGACTTGAGGGCCTCGACGAGCCCTTTGAGGGCCGCGAACTGGTGCAACGGGTCCTGAAAGTCCTGCCTGGCCTGTTCTCGGTAACCGTCCGAGCCGCCCTGCCGTTTCAGCAGGGCCTTGATGCCCCGCATCAGGTCACGCTTGTCGAGATCCCCGAGCGCCTTGGTGTATTCTTGGATCTCGCGGATCTTCAGGACGCGTTCGAGGCTCTCCGCCTTGTTTCCGTCCTCGACCTCACGTTCGGATTCGTCTTTCTCCACCTCTTCGGACGCCGTCGATGTGAGCTCCTCGAAGGCATCCTGCATCAGCGAGTTTTGATCGATTACCTTGACCTGCTGACCGTTCAGCACGCCCTTCTGTTCACCCACCTGGCCCTGGCCCGAAGGCATCGGACCTGGCGTGTTATGCGGGGTGGCGCCGGTGACTATATCGTTCATTGAAGTGCCACACCTCCCTAAACCAATGCGAAAAATAGGGGATTGCCGCATCCATTGCACTCAGAAAGATGGACGAAGATCGGACTGCCAAAGACACGAATTGCGGTTACCGCGATCCGACTATCATGTGCATAATGCAGTCGCATCGATGAGGGGTTCCGATGGAGATTTCGAAAGTCGAACGTGGAGACGATTTGTACCTTACCGTGTCCGGTAGGATCGACGCGACCACGGCGCCGACACTGGAAGCGGAGCTAAAAGGTGCCGCGGCCGAGGGCGGCGCTGCGGTGATCGTCGATTTCGCCGAGGTTGACTATGTATCCAGCGCCGGTCTCCGTGCACTCCTCGTTGGCGCCAAGGGGCTTGCAGGCCAGGGGCGCAAGCTCGTAGTCGCTCGGGCACGGGACGATGTCCTCGACGTTATCCGGCTCACGGGATTCGACCGGATCCTGACCCTCTCCGACGATCTTCCGGCCTGAGCATGGGTGGCGCTGAGCTCACACGGTTTGCCGATGACCTTGCGCTCGCGGTGCAGAATGCGTCGCTGATCGAGGTTCGCGGGCGGGTTCTGCGCGTCACGGGCACGATCATCGAAGCGATGGTGCCGGGCGCACAGATCGGCGAGCTCTGCATCCTGCGGGGCCCTGCCCCGGACTTTGAGCTCAAGGCCGAAGTGGTCGGATTCCAGGGCCGTACGGCGCTCCTAACGCCGATGGGTGAAATGCAGGGCGTCTCCTCCCATACGGAGGTCCTACCGACCGGGCGCGCCCATATGGTTGGGGTCGGGCCCAAGTTGAAAGGCCGGGTTCTGAACGGGATGGGAGAGCCGCTGGACGAGGATGAGAAGGGCCCGCTCGAGGTGGAGGACTACTATTCCGTCTACCGCGAGAGCCCCGACCCAATGTCCCGCCGGATCATCGAGAAGCCGATGCCGTTGGGGCTCCGCGTGCTCGATGGTGTCCTGACAGTTGGCGAGGGCCAGCGCATGGGCATCTTCGCCGCGGCGGGCGGCGGCAAGTCAACGTTGCTTTCGATGCTGGTGAAAGGCGCCGAGGTGGACATCACCGTGCTCTGCCTCGTTGGTGAGCGCGGTCGCGAAGTCCGCGAGTTTCTTGAGCGCGACCTAGGCCCTGAGGGTGCCGCCAAGTCGGTCCTCGTGATCGCGACCTCGGACCGCCCGTCGATGGAGCGCGCCAAAGCCTGCTATGTCGCCACCTCGATCGCCGAGTATTTCCGGGACCAAGGCCTCCGCGTTTTGCTCCTCATGGACAGCGTCACGCGCTTTGCGCGCGCACAGCGCGAGATCGGCCTTGCCGCAGGTGAGCCGCCTACGCGACGGGGCTTCCCGCCATCGGTTTTCGCCGCGCTTCCCAAGCTGATGGAAAGGGTCGGCCAGTCGGACAAGGGGTTCATCACCGCGCTCTACACCGTCCTCGTCGAAGGCGACGACATGACGGAGCCGGTCGCCGACGAGACGCGCGGTATCCTGGATGGGCATATCATCCTGAGCCGAAAGCTCGCCGCAGAGAACCACTACCCGGCAATCGACGTGCTGGCCTCGGTTAGTCGTGTTATGAATGCGATTGTGGATCAGGAGCACAAGGGAGCGAACCAGAAGGTCCGTTCGCTGATGGCGAAGTACGCCGAGGTGGAGCTGTTGCTAAAGATCGGGGAGTACAAGGAAGGGTCGGATGAAGAAGCCGATGAAGCGGTGAAGAAGATGCCGTTGATCCGGCAGTTCCTCTGTCAGGGCCTCGAAGAGCGCTCCGAGTTTGACGACACCCGCTCGGCGCTGCTGCAGCTTGCACGGTAGTTCCGATGTCCTTGGCGATGTATCGGGAGCTTCTGCGCGTCAAGCGACTGCGAGAAGACACGGCGAAGGCGGAGCTTAGGGACAGCGAAGCGATGCTGCGCGCGGCCCGGTCGGCGGCCGAGCGCGCCGACGAAATGGTCGAGAGTTTCCACGCTGAGCGGCTCTTGAAGGAGAAGCGGCTCTTCGACGAGATCAAGGGCGTGGCGGTCCTTGTGCGGGACATCGACGACATGAAGGCGAAGATCGAGCGTTTGCGGGCCGAGGAGGAAGAGCTGCGCAAGCGCGCATCCAAGGCACATGAGCAGGTCACCGAAGCAGAGAACGATGTAGCTACATCTCGGACGGCCGTGAAGCGCGCGGAGCAGACCACCCAGAAGTTCGAGGAGTTCGTGGATATCGAGAAGGAACGCGTCGCCATTGCCCAGGCTGAGCGGGAAGAAGCGGAGACGGAAGAGGTCTCGGAGGCGATCTTCGCAGCCCAGAGCAGAGCACAGGGCCGGTGAGCGGGGGTAGCGGTGTCGGTGGCCCGAGGCCCCCTGATGGGCAGGCCTTGCCTGAGCCTGTCGAGCCGACGACGCCCGTAGAGCCGGCACCCGCAGAGCTGGAAGTTACCGAAAGGTTCGAACGCGCCCTCGAGCAGGATCGCGACAAGGAACGGCGTCACGACAACAAGGCACCCAATGTCCGAGCGGCAGACTCTGAGGAGCACCACCTCCCAATTCCCGCCCGCCGTCGAACAACGCCTGAGCCTCCGGACGAAACGCGAGAGAGGCGCACGGCATCCGAACTCCCTGATCCTTCGCGTCGTAGCGCCAAGGAGCAAAATGAGCTGGCGACACCGACACCTGGAGGCTCACGAGCACCACAGCGTGAGCAGATGAAGACCGGGCTGAAAGAACGGGGCGGGGATGCTCTTAACGATCCCAGCATGGATGAGCCCGATACGGACCCAAGCCAGCGTCCGCGCTCTTCAGCCGAAGAGCAGGCGCATGCCGGGCGCCAAGCTGTCGCCAATCAAGGCCGCGATCGCAACAGGGAAACGGCCGAGGGCGCAAGTCAGGCATCTGCCGGTCAGTTGAGCCAGGAGCGGGCGCTTGGAGAGCGTTCCGCGCCGGAGCGGGTCACTTCGAAGACCCGCAACGACGTGACGCCGGGCCGAGAACAAAGGAAGGATATCGGCGCCAAACGCTGCGGCGACGATGTCGGCTTGGAGCGTGAGCTCCAACGTGGAAACGCCGAACACGATGAGCCGGCGCGGACCAGTCCCTATGCGGACGCCAAGGGTCGGGAGGGACTGCGGCGTCAGCAGGGTCGAGGCGTGTCAACGTCTGCGTCGGAGAGCCGGTCGCTGGGTACGCCGCCCAAGCAGCCGTCCGGTGAGCGGGATGCCCGCACAGCCGATATTCTAGAACAGAATGAATCTGTGCCGGAACAAACCTCTTCGGGTCGGCAGCAGGATGTGCCCGTCCCGGCACAGAAACCTGAGCGCAGGAATTCGTCGATCACTCCCGACAACCGGCTCGCAGACGCGGAAGATGCACCGCCCAAGCGCTCTTCTGTCCTGCCCGCGATGGATCCGACAGGTGGAGCGGTATCGCAAATTGCGAACCCAGGAGGACGGGCCCCGGCGAAGCACGCGGCTGACGACCCGCTCGACATCGATATCGATGCCGACGAGCCTCCAGTAGTGCCTGGAACCTCTGCTGAGACCCTTGCAGGCGCAAGCGCGCCGCAAAAGCTAGGCGAGACAGCGCACGACCTGTCGACCAAAGCGACCGATCAAGCCTCCGCGGTCGATAGGGCCGAGGAGGTGGCGAAGCTCGTGAACAAGCTCGCTCTCCGGATTCAGCGATCCATTCCGGCCGCTGGCGCGAACGAAGTGCGAATAGTGCTGGATCACGACACGTTGCAGGGCACCAGCATCACGATCAACCGTACATCAGAAGGAATCAGCGTCACCTTCGATACGCCGAACCAGGACGTCCGCGACGATGTCAATTTCATGAAGGAGAAGCTGAGCGAGCGGCTCGTATCGCTCACAGGCCTGCCCGCGAAGATCGAGGTGATGCAGGCGCAGACAAGACCTGCAACAGCTGCGCCATTGGATGTACGTATCACCGAACAGGCGCAGTCTCCGAACCAGCAGGACGGCCAGCAAGGCGAGCCAGGCGACGGTCGCTCGCGGAACCGCCGAGACCCGTATGAGGAGACCGCGCAGGATGACTGAGCGCTCCGAAGCAGTGCACCGGCTCGCCCTGCCTGCAGTGCGGGCGGTGCATGCGCGTCTCGGCAATCTCCTCTTGACGAAGTCCGAGCTGCTTCTGCCCGTTCCGCCGGGCAAGGCGTCAGGCACCGGCGTCGCGATTGCTGGGCTCTTCGACAACCGCCCGGCTCTGCTCTGGGTGTCGGAAGGGACGTTCCGCGCCGTCGCCCCTGAAGTGAGCGGCCTTGAGAACGTCGAAGCGCTACCTGCACCCTTGCTGGCGGCGCTGGCGGAGACGTCTCTCCGCAAGGTGCTGAAGGCCTATGCGAAAGAGCTCGGGCACATGTTCCGGATCTCCGATGTTGCCGTCGAAGAGGCGCCGCAGAGCTTCGGCATAGGCCTTCGCGTCGGTGCGACGGCCGAGCCGCCGACACTGCATCTTGATGACGGTGCGGCGGCTGAGATCGTCGAGATGCTTTCCGGCCAGCCAGATCTCGCGCCATCGCCTGGCGCAGAGACCACGCCGATCTCACTCGCCATTGAAACGACGTCGCTTGACCTTCTGCTCCGTGAGCTTCGCGCTCTAGGGCCGGGCGACGTCCTACTTCTTGCCGCCGGCACCGATCCGGCGGACCTTCGGCTAACGCAGCGGCCTGGCGGGCGAGCGCTCGCCACACTCCGGATGACGGATGAAGGGCTGGTTCTGCAGGGAGTTTTGGGGGCCGATATGGCTGACGAAGACGACGACGCGCCGCCCGGAGAGACGGTGGAGGGCAGCGCCGAGGAGATGGCCGACGATATCGATGATCCCGGAGTGGCTCTCGACGTGGACGCCCTTGATGTGACGCTCAGTTTCTCGATCGGCAGCGTTGAGCTCTCGGTGTCGGAGCTGAGGGCGCTGCAGAAGGGATACATCTTCGAGCTCGAAGCGCCCCTGGCATCGCCGGTTCGGATCTATGCCGGGCGCCGCGCTGTCGGTGAAGGCGAGCTTGTCGAGCTGGACGGTCGTGTAGGCGTGCGCGTCCTCCGTCTGACCGGGGCACAATCGTGACCGATCTGCCCGAACCGCTCTCGATCATCGTCGTCGTCGCGCTTCTGGGTCTGTTGCCCTTTCTGGTCATCATGACCACATCATTCGTAAAGCTGATCGTCGTGCTGTCGCTGATCAGAAACGCGCTCGGCGTGCAGCAGATCCCACCGAATATCGTGCTGCACGGGCTCGCGCTCATTCTCACTATCTACATCATGGCGCCCGTCGGGACCGCGGTGCTTGATCGGGCACAGCAGGTTTCACTGGAGGACGCGACCGCCGAGGAGATCGTCGGACAGATGGGTGACGTGCTGGAGCCCTTCAGGGACTTTCTGGAAAAGCACGCCGCGGACGAGGCGAAAGTCTTCTTCACAACGACAGCGCAGCGCCTCTGGCCGCCGGAGATGCGCGATACCGCCAGCCCCGACAATCTCTTCATCCTCATCCCGGCCTTTACGCTCACGGAGCTGAAGACCGCGTTCGAGATCGGCTTTCTGATCTATCTTCCCTTCATCGCGATCGACCTCATCATCTCGAACATCCTGCTGGCGATGGGCATGATGATGGTGTCGCCGATGACAATCTCGCTGCCCTTCAAGCTACTCCTCTTCGTGCTGCTCGACGGGTGGACGCAGCTCATCCAGGGCCTTGTGCTCAGCTATCAGTAGGAGGCTTTGATGTCGGTCGCCGACGTACTCAACCTCGCCTCAGAGGCACTGCTCCTTGTCCTCTATCTCTCTATGCCGCCGATCGTGGCGGCGGCGTTAGTCGGCACCGTTGTTGCCCTCCTTCAGGCGCTTACTCAGCTGCAGGAGCAAACGCTCTCCTTCGCAATCAAGCTCATCGTGGTGGTGCTGATCATCTTCGCGACGGCGCGTTGGCTCGGCACCGAACTCTTCAACTTTGCCGACCGTGTCTTCAAGGCCATCGCGACGATCTGATGGGCTTCACCGAGCTCATCGAGGTGGTGACGGTCTTCACTCTGGCCCTGCCACGCATGTTCGCAGTGTTCGCGCTGGTACCCGTCTTCTCGCAATCGATGCTTCCGGGCAGCGCGCGGAATGCCGTGGCGATCAGCTTCTGCCTGATGGTCTTTCCGATCTACGGACCCGCCTTCGAACTCGGTTCGGTCAGTACCGCGATGTTCCTCGCTCTGATCGTCAAGGAGGTGATCATCGGGCTGTTGCTCGGTATGGGCGCGTCGCTGATGTTCCACGCCATCCAGGCGATGGGTTTCGTGATCGACAACCAGCGCGGCTCGACGATGGCAAGCTCAGTCGATCCTATGACCGGTGCGCAGACCTCGCCTTTAGGCATCTTCATGACGCAGGTGATCGCGACCTATTTCTTTGTGAGCGGAGCCGTCTTCCTGTTCCTGCTCATACTCTATGAGAGTTATGTGGTCTTCCCGATCGCGAGCTTCTTCCCGACCCTGGAACTCACCGACACGCGGTTCTTCCTCGCGATCCTCGACAAGATCTTCAGCCTCGCGATCGTCCTCGCGGCGCCGGCGCTCATCGCAATGTTCCTGTCCGAGTTTGCGTTGGGTCTGATCAGCCGCTTCGCACCGCAGCTAAACGTCTTCTTCCTTGCGATGCCGGTGAAGAGCGCCGTCGGCATCCTTCTGCTGGTACTCTACATCGTGATGCTCGCGGAGGTGTGGGAGCGCGAGTTCGCGATCCTGCCGGACCACCTAACACTGCTCCAGAACATCTTCCAATGAACGAGAAGACCGAACAACCGACGCAGAAGAAGCTGCGCGACGCCCGTAAGAAGGGTCAGGTCGCCAAGAGCAAGGAGGTTGTTTCGGCTGCAACGCTCGTTCTCGTCTTCGGTCTCATGATGGCGCTCATATCGATCATGCTCGACGAGTTGCGGGAGATGATCCTGAAGCCCCCGGAGGTCTTCGCTCTGGAGTTCGAGCAGGCAGCGAACGCTGTGCTCGATGAGGTTCTGCGGATCTCGCTGCTGATCCTCGCCCCGTTCATCGCGGGCGTCGCGTTGATGGCAATCGTCGCCAATGCCGGCCAGATCGGCCTGCTCTTCGCGACCGAGAGCATCAAGCCGAAGCTCGACAACCTGAACCCCGCGAAGGGCATCAAGAAGATCTTTGGCAAAAAGAACCTCGTGGAGTTTCTGAAATCGACCGTAAAGATCGTTTTCCTTTCGGTGCTTTTGTTTCTCGTTATACGCGGCAGCCTCGCTGATCTCGTGAAGATACCAAGCTGTGGGATAACCTGCGTACCTCCCGTGCTTGGGAAGCTGCTTGTCCAGGTGATCCAGTACACGATTGCAGCATACGTGATCGTGGCGGCCGCTGACTTTGCCTTCGAGAAGTACCAGTTCACTGAAGAGCAGAAGATGACGAAGGATGAAGTGAAGCGCGAGTTCAAGGAGAGCGAAGGTGATCCGCATGTGAAGGGTCACCGCAAGCAGTTCGCGCAGGAGCTCATTCAATCGGACTCCGATGACCGGGTGCGCAAGTCATCCGCCGTTGTGACCAACCCAATCCATTACGCCGTCGCGATCGACTATCGGCAGGGGGAGACACCTTTGCCTATAGTCCGTGCCAAGGGGCAGAACATCACCGCTCAACGCATGGTGAAGGTTGCGCAGCAGGCGGGTGTTCCCGTGCTGCAGAACGTACCCGTCGCGCGCGGGCTCTTCGACGGCGGGGAGATCGATCAGTACATCCCATCGGAAATGATCGAGGCTGTTGCCGAGGTGCTCCGCTTCGTTCAGGAGCTCGAGGACGAACGGCGCTGAGAGAGGAGCTAACGCTGGCGCTAGAAGGCGTTCAGCAAAGCCTCGATCTCCGCCACGAGCGCCCGATTGGCATCCTTTCCGGCCCTCGTGCTCCGCGCAGCGTCGAGGGCGCGGGCGTAGAGCTTCCTTGCGTCTTCGACGGCGAAGCTGTTGCCAGAGACATGCCCGGCCCGCTTCCAGAATTCCGCTGCCAACTCCGGTCGGTCGGAGGCTTCGAAATGACGGGCGATCTCTTCCGGCGTGTCCGTGGCCACCCTCGGAGAGCGCTCGATCAGCGTCTCGGCGATCCGACGGTGGCGGATCCTTGCATCGCGGTCGAGGAGCGCACCGAAGGCAACCTGTTGCACGAGGGCGTGGTGGAAGACGTACCGGTCAGGCCTCCCCCGCTCGGTCGCAAGCAGGTCAAGCCCGACGAGCTCGTCCACCAGTGCGAAGACAGTAGCGTGCGGCAGTTCGGATACGGCGGCAAGAAGCTCTAGATCGAAGCTGCGCCCTATGAGCGCCGCCCAATGGGCGAGATCCTTGGCGGGCCCCGCGCTGTTGAGACGGGCCTCGAGAAGGGCCTGGAGAGTTTCCGGTACCGCATCCACATCGGCCTCGGGCGTCTCCTCCGCCATCCGCAAAAACTCACGCAGAAAGAGCGGAACGCCGTCGCTCCGTTCGGCGATAGGATCGATAAGGGAGGTGCGGATGGCTCCAGCATCGCTCTGCTGGCCGAGGAAGCGGAGCGTTTCGCTGCGGCTGAACGGCGTGAGCCTGATCGTGGTCGCGGCCTCGCGGACAGATGCCGGAATCGCGTCCTCCGTTCGCGCGCTTAGTATGATCAGCTCAGGTCGATCCGTGACATGCTTGGCGACGCGTTCGATTACCGCCACAGTGGACGGATCGGCCCATTGCACATCGTCGATCCAGATAAGCTGCGATGCTGCGCCAGGCTCTGTCAGAAGCAGCGAGACCAGCATGTCCAGCGTACGCTCGCGCTGTCGATCCCGGTCGAGGCGCAATTCAGGCCGAGACGTCACATGAGTGGAGATCGAGACGAGCGAGGCGAGGATAGGCAGGTGATCGCTTTCCGGTCGACCGCTCTCCTCCAGCGACTTCTCGATCGCGGCGAGCATTTGGACAGGAGCGGCATCGGGCGGCAGCCCAAGCCTGCTCTGAAGCACCATCAGCAGCGGGCGGAAGGGGGTCATACGATGAAGCGGAGATGCCCCGGCCGCCAGAAGTCGCGCGCCTTCGGCGATGACCTTGGCGTTGAGCTCCCGTACGAGGCGGGACTTTCCAATGCCAGGCTCACCGGTCACGATCACGGTCCGTCCATGCCCCCTTCGAGCACGCTCCCAGAGCTGTTCGAGGTGCAGAAGCTCCGAGATGCGGCCGAAGAACGGCAGGTCGTTCGGTACATCGGGGCCTTGGGCAGGGACGAGTTCGAAGAGCTCGGCCGCTTGCGAGCCGAACGTGATCTCCAGCCGGGAAAGTACGACAAACGCCTCGGCTGCAAGGCGTGCCGTTGCCGTATCGCTCAGCACCTGGCCTGCATCGGCACGGTCCGCGATCCGAAACGGATCGAGGGGTGTCTCGCCGAGGATGATGTCCTCCTCGCTGCCGGAGGAGGTCCAATGGTCGGCAATCACCGGTCCGGTGGCGACACCCATTTTGATCTCCAGACCGGCTGACGCTGCGTGTCTGCTAATCTCCCCAGCCATGAACAGCGCGTTCTGTGCGGCGCTCTCTGCGGCGATTGGGTATCCGAACTGCAGGGTCAGCGTGTCGCCGACCGGACCACGAACGGTGCCGCCATAGCTCTTTATCGCGAGTTCGAGCCCCGCGAGAAACTGACTTACCGAGGCGTGCATCACCTCCGAACCAGTACGCGTTGCCGCCTTCGGGAGGGCAATGCGGCAGGCGAGCAGGGTCATGAACCGACGCTCCGGACCGGCTTGAACCGGCTCTGGTCCATCCTCTCGCTCGCTTTGAGGTTCGGCAATCGCGTCTTCATCGCCGATAAGGCGGACAGGATCGGCGAAGCGATAGCCCCTCGCGTGAAGCGTCAGGATCGGCCTGTCCGCTCCGCGCGGCTGCCCGAGCGCTGCGCGTACCCGCGTCAGGCAACGGCTTAGCGTCCCGTCACTGACATGCACACCCGCCCAGCAGGCGTCGAGAAGCTCTTGCCGGCTGATCGCATGATCGCGATGCTCGATCAGATAGTGAAGGACCTCGAAGACACGCCTTTCGATCGGCACTGCCTCGCCGTCACAGCGCAACTCGCCCTTCGCCAGATCGAACTCGAAGCTACCGAATCCGTAGATCATCAGGTCAAGCTAATAGAAAATGCGGCGGAACTGATGCCCCGGTGTCTGTGGCTTCTTGTTGATCAGGGAGCCCGGTCGAGAAAGGGCATCGCGGTACTCGCGAGCAACCTCGGCGGCTTCAGAGCTGTTGCGAATGACCCGTGGTCGTATCACTATTAGCAACTCGGTCCGGCGATCCTGGTCTGAGGTGCTGCGAAAGGCGACGCCGAGAAGCGGGATGTCGCCAAGGAACGGCACCTTGTCGCGCGTCACGGAGCGTGTCTCGCGGATGAGCCCACCTAGTACGACACTCTGCCCCTCATCGACCGCGACCGTAGTCTCGACGATGCGCTCCTGGATGGTGGGCGACTCGATCCCCGAGGTGTCGGTCGCAATGACGTTGCTCACCTCCTGACGGATGTTCAGGATAACGCGTCCGGTGGCGCTTACACGAGGCTTGATGTTGAGGATCACGCCTGTATCGCGCTGCTCGATCTCACTGACGATCGGCGCATCAGGGTCGTCAGTGCTCACCGAAGTTCGGGTCGCGATCGGGACCTCATCACCGACATTCAGCTGCGCTTCGCGATTGTCGAGCACCATGAGCGAGGGCGAGGAGACGATGTTGACATCGGTGAGCGTCGCAAGGGCGTTCAGCGCGATAATGGCGTTCCCATCATCGAAAAGTGCGTTGAAGCCCGGGAACACCGGACCAGAGCCCAACACCTCCAGCGGATTGAAGCTGATATCGAAATTGCCAGACTCAAAGAAATACCGGACGCCGAAATCAAGCTGGTCGTTCAAGGTGACCTCGGCGATCGTTGCCTCGATGAGCACTTGGTCGGCTACATCGTCGAGTTCCCGGATCAGCTTCGCGATCGACTGCTGCTCCAGCGCATTGGCGTAGACGATCACAGCGTTTGAGGTATCGTCAGCGACGACGCGCGCCTGGTCTTGCGAACCGGCGCCAGCATCCACGACCTCTCCACCAGCTGCAGCGCCGTCAGTCGTTCCTTCCCCCGCCGGAGCGCCGGCTTCTGCAGTCCCGACCGCGCCCACCGAGAGCATCTCGCTGAGTACTTCAGCCAGGTCCACCGCTGAGCGGTTACGCAGCGGATAAACCCGGGCGATGCGACGCGACCTTGCGCTGTCCCGGTCGTAGGAGCGGATGAAGCCCTGCGCCTGCGAGAGGTATCGAGGGTTCGTGGTGATCACGAGGATCGAGGACAGGCTCTCATTCGGGACAAAGTCGATCACCCCTTCGAGCGGGCCGCCCGGTCCGTTGTCGAAGATGATCGAAAGCTCGGTTGCCACTTCCACCGGGTCGGCTGAGATCAGCGAATAGCGGCCGATGGACTTGCCGCGCATGCTGTCGACATCGAAAAGGTTGACCGCATCGAAGATGGCCGTGACGTCTTGCCGGCTGCCGGAGACGAAGAGCAGGTTGCGGTCGACATCCGCTTGGACGCTGAGCCGATCATTCAGCACAGGCTGAAGAAGCTGTGTCATCTGCGTCGCGGAGACGAAGCGGAGCGGTAGGACGAAGACACCGCTGACTGCAGGGCTGTCGCGTCCGCCGATGCGGAAGCGCTCTGTGCCGATTGCATCCTGAGAAATGACATACGTGCCGTTCTTCTGGGCGATGGCGTAGCCATAGAGCGAAAGGGCAGTCTCGAAGATCTCGAAGAGTTCCCGCTCGCCGATGGGTCGTGAGGTCTGAACCGAGATGTTTCCCTCGACGCCCGGTGCCACGACGAAGGTAAGACCCAGCGTGTCGCCGAGCACCGCCTTCGCGGCTTGTTCGATCGGCACATCGATCAGCGTGATCGTGTACTCACCTTCTCCAAAGAGCTGGACCGGAGGTGGAAGCTCTCCAACCGCCGCACGGGGGTTGAAGAACTGACCCGTGCCGAACTGATTGAAAACTGGCTCACCGGGCGCGCGCGCGGAGACGCTGGTCGATTGTGCGAGTGCTCGCTCCTCGACCGCTTCCGAAGGCGACAGCGCTGCGTCGGGTTGCGGCTTTTCTTGATCGGAGCAGGCCATCAAAAGAACAGGGATCAGGACGCTCACGGCGGTCCGACACCCAGCTCGATGGTCAAGCCCGCAGAACACCCCCCGACAGGCACGCCCCTTCAACATTCGCGCCCAATCCATTGGCATCCATCGTTATTTTGTACCTGCTCAACAGAACGATAGTCGATGCCTTCCAAGACGCGCAAGCCTGCAAGGTCGCACAGTCGTCCCGTGTTGTTCTTCAGCGTCATATACGGAGTCGAAGGGCGAGTGCCCCCGCGAATTCGGACGAATTTCCGTCGAAGTGTCGGCTGCAGAGAAAACACGGCGAGCTCACCGGGCCGGGATCTTGTCCTGGTGACCTGCTCCTCACCGTTGAAGTGCGCCTCCGGCAGTCGTGCACGCATGGGGAACAGTCTTGTCTTTTCGGAGCTGACCCGTTCTCGCGTCCGGTTTCTATGCGGCCTTGCGGGCTTCTGCGATGTGCCCGAACCTTGGACCACGCGGAGCCAGAGTCTCCGGGCTCTTTCACGACAGCGGGCCGGATGCGCCACCGTGGTCTGTGAGCGATATCGGGACGTTGTACCCGATATCGCTGTGGGAACGGCCTTCATCGTAGGCTCTGAGCGACGCCCCCATCTCTTCGTGAGCATCCAAGAGGCTCAGGAAGTCGCCATCGAGCGCGCCATCTTGTGGGTTGGACTTTGGCTCACCGCCCATCCCCGCGTGGACCGTTCGTCGCGAAACCTGTCCACTGGACCGGTTTCTATACTCAACGGCAGAAGATCTCTTCGACCGGCGCTCCGCCCTCGGCCTCTCTCACAGCGAAGGCCATCTGCTCGTCCGCAAACCGCTTCTTCGCCATCCTGGGCACTCATCCTTCTCTGGATCACGCCCCAAGTCGCGCGTGCAGATCGGATCTGTTCACGGCTTCAGATCGCGGAGCGCCCAAGTGCTGCTGTCAATAGATTGGCGTTGAGGAGGATGGTGCGGTCAGCGCATACTGCGTCTGCATGGCCGATCAGACGATCCGTATGCTGGCCATCAACAATGAATGACTGATCACCCTCAGTCAGTGGTCCGAACCTCGTCAATTCTTCTGGCCCGTCCACGTGCAGAGTAGGTCGAATAGAGGAACTGGATCCATTCGAGACTGCATCGTTAGAATGAGCCTGGGCGAACGTGGGCGCAAATGGGGGGGGCGAGATGACTGCAACTTACGACGAGATCAGCCAGATGCTGATCGACCTCACTGCGATCCTGGAGATCGATGAGGCGGAGTCCTACGACGAGGAATTGAGCTGGGCTATCGCCTTCGACGGCGATCCGGCTGTGGAACTCGCCCTCGACTACGATGAAGAAACGGGAAAACTCTTCATGACGTCGCTCGTCGGCTCAGCGCCGCGCGAGAAGGTGCTGGAGACCTATCGCTATCTGCTGGAGTACAATCAATTCTGGGCTGACACAGGGGGGGCCCGCATGGCGCTCGACAGCGAAAGCGAAGAGGTCCTCCTGATCGGCGACTGCGTTCTGGCTGACCTTACAGTGGAAACGCTGGGCGCGACGATAGCAGCCTTCCTTGTCATCCACCGCACACAACAGCTGATCTTGATGAAAGGCATTGGCAGCGGCGGCGCCACGCCCGACGAGGCTGGCCCCATGCCCGGCCACATCATCGCCTGAGGACCACACGCCCGCGACCGAAGACGGATTAGGGCCAGGAGGAAGCCATGCCGGTAACGCTCGACGCGAACGTCAACTACAATACGCTGCGCCAGACGATGCTGAACCAGATCGAGCGGAATGGCGGCAAGACCGACGGCATCCGTCTCAACAGCAAGAACCAGCTCTATGCCAAGAAGCGCACGAACATCATCAGCTTCTCCAGCAAAGCGAGCCGGAATGCGAAGTACGAGGGCGCGGCAAACGCCATCAAGGCGTCGATCAATCGCGAGTTCAAGGGCCAGAAGATCGGCAACAAGGACATCGGCGACCATGTCTTCCAGCAGCTCGGCAATCCGAAGAAGATCGACCTCGCCACACTGAAACAGATCGATCTCGCCATTGCCTCGGCTGTGAAGCAGGCGTCGCAGAACTCCGGTGACGATGTGCAGCGGATGGCGGATCACTACGGCCTGCTGGTCGATGCCAACCACGAAGACATGGGGAAGCAAGACCCGCTCATCACCCATGGGCATCTCAGTCAGTGGAAGGACGTGGTCACCGGCCGCGAGGAGATGCGGCAGGCGATCACCAAAGACCTCGCCCGCTTTCCCGGCAACCACGATGCCGGCGCCCTTGCCGACAAGATGCTCCTGGACACCGAGGCCAATGCGCACGGTCTGACCTGGCTGACCTTCAATCGCTCACTGACGGAAGTTGGAAAGCTCTTCAACAACCCGAACCTCAACATGCGCACGGCGATGCCGAACCTGTGGAACCTGATGGACACGCTGGCCGCGAAGAACCAGGCGATCCTCAACGGGCGTGAGGCGAAGGCCCAGGACACCGCTCTTGATAAGTGCCTCGACCGCAATCCATCCCTGATGGACCACCAAACCGGGCCGAACCAGAAGTTCGGCGTCGCGCTGGATTTCGCCCTGGTGGCGCGGTCGAAGCTTCTGGGCGACTACGCCACGGCCACCCGGCAGAACAAGAACCAGAACCCGCAAGAGATTGCGCAGCTGCGCACCGATCTCACCAACCATGCCGCTAACCTGCGCGCGCTGGCGGCCTCGGTTCCGACCACACTCGACGATCTCGGTATCACACTGGACAGCTACAAGGAGATGTCGACGGAGGCGCAGCAGTCTGTGCGCAAGACGTTGAGCGCCAATGGCGATGTGGCGCAAACCCTTCGCGACATGGCTACGAGCACGCGCAGCATGGCGCTGTCGCTCACCTCCTATTCCGAGCGTGCACTCGACCTAAATGCGCGCCCGATCATGAGCACCCAGGCGGAGGTGCAGGGCAATAGCGGTCTCAACCAGACCTCGCCTCAGCAGCTCTTCACGGATCGCCAACTGATCAACCCGAAGCTCATTGTGAAGGGCAGCGGCGCCGACATTCTGAAGAACCAGCAGATCCAGATGCAGGGCGATGCCTATGCCGATCAGGTGGCCGAGGTGAATCTGGCGCTGGAGAAGTACCAGGCGTCGGGCACGCGACAGGATCTGCAAACACTGGCGCGTTCGGTCGAAGACGCGCTCATGAGCAACACCGACATGACACGCCTGACCTCGGGCAAGACACGCAGCGCCAAGCAGCAAGACACCCCGAGTAATCAGGACAAGGCGATGATCTCGAACACGAGCCTCTTGAAGGCTCAGGCCAAGTGTCTGCGGGCGCTGCGCGAGATGATAACGGTCCAGAACGACAAGGATCGGCTGGCGAACCCTCAGATCATTCAGAAGCCGATGCAGAATCTGGCCAGTGTTGTCCTGCCCCCGCAGCCAAAGGTCGCGAGCGACCAGGAGCTCTATGCCAAGGGGACCGGTATGGACGGTGAGCGACCCTATCTAGACAGTGTCTCCGAGCTCTCGGACGAGATTGAGCAGAACCTCGAAGACGCGATCGGGGAAAAGATCGCGGACGCCACCTCATCGATCAGCAGCGCGTCGCGTAAGAACTCGCTGATCAAGGATGAGATCGTCACGACCGGCGGTCCGGACGATGGCGACGACATGTACGAGAACCCGAACCTCAACCATGAAGTCGCCATGTCCGAGAACTCGGCAACGCCCAACAAACCCAATTCGCCAATGGACAATAAGGGCGGGCTCGGACTCATCGACGAGAATGATATCCAGGACATGAGCCAGAATGAGTCCATCCACAACGACGGACTGAACTCGAGTGTCTCCGATGACGTCAATTCTGAGATTGGCAGTAATCTAAGTCGCATGATCCAGAATGACGGCAATGATAGTGAGATCAGCAAGCAAGAGATTAAAAATAAGCCGAAGGAGAGCGCTGATCAGAATGATAATTTCAATGACGACGGCTTTATGCTGCAGGAGGATAACATCGATCTCGCGAACCAAGATGAACAAGATATCTGGAATATCGTCAACGAGGAAGCCGGTAGGGAAGACGGCTTCGCCGGTCTGAAAAAAATGTTTGAGGCGGACAGGCCAGTCTTTGCCCAGGAGATGCAGAATAAAGCAGAGAGCGCTGAACGAAAAAAGGTTGAGAATAATGAATTGCTAGACGCAGTCGAGCAAGCGTTCATCCCGCCCGCCTACACGATGGGCAATGACGGTGAAATTGATCCTGATATAGGCGTCCATGAAACAAAGGATGGCGAGTTCGACGATGACGATACCAACTCCAGCATCGATGATATCGACCATCTGAATAATCTTTCAATTTACAACAATAATGAGAAGACTGAAGGCAATGACACTTTAAGGCATAATATAGATATCGCAGTCAATGAAGATATTGATATCGATAATATTGGCGATGATGAGATTGCACTTAAATCAAACGAAGTTTTCATTGACGAAGAGCTGCTTGAAGAACCCGAAACGCTACAATTTGATAAGGAGGCCAACATTGTCGATGATGATGGCGACGATGACAACATCCTGAATGCCGGCAAAGACGGCCTGGATATCGATAGCGAGATGCAGGACGACACCATCGACGTGAGCGGCGAGATAGACGACAAGCAGAAGCCGCTCTGACAGCGCCGGCGCGCCGAGAGTGACGCGATCAAGCTGAACACCCTCAAGAACCTACCGGCCGTGGGCGCGGTGTGATTCACTGATCCGGACGGATCGGGAGGGATCATAATGCGGCAGGCGGGCTCGTTCGGGCTTTCGGAGTATCTAGAGCGGTTGAGCAAGGATGGCGATCCGCTCGAGGCAACGGTGGACTTTGAGCATTTCCAGTCCTGGCTGGTAGAGGGGCTCGGCTATGGCGACGGCTCTAAAGGCGGCAGGCCGCCGTTTGACCCGGTGTTCGGGCTTGCCCTCGGACCGGTGGCGGGCTGGCGCCCTCACTGTTCAAGGCACTGATCCTGCAGGTCCAGCACAATCTCTCCGACGCGCAGATTGAATTCATGATCCGCGACGGGCTGTCTTAGATACGGTTCCTTGGCTTCGATCTCGGCGCTCCTACACCGGACGAAAACACCATTCGGCACTTCCGCAACCGTCTGACCGAGACAGGCACACTGAAGCGGGTCATGAAGGCCTTCGACTGGCAACTCCAGAGTGAGCGGGCGAACGCCACCGGTCCGAGAGAGACCGCGAACGAGGTACATCCCAATGGCGGGTCAAGTCGTCGACGCCTCGCTTGTACCGGCGCCGAAGCAGCGCAACACCGCG
>JBCDFC010000008.1:0-43788 GCA_039178805.1 Pseudomonadota bacterium
GGATCATCCGCGCGGCGCAACAGGCCCTTGCCGGCGAAGGTCTGGGCATCGCCTTTCAGCCTATCCTGCCGCTCGGGGGGGAGGGTCCGCCCCTCTACACGGAATGCTTCGTTCGCTTGACCGCCGGCAGCATCGATCAGCACGGACGGTCTGAGCATGACGGCGACAGTGCTGTACCCGCCCGCCGTTTCCTCGGCCGACTGCAAGCCGCGGGTGAGGCTGCGGCCGTCGACAGGGGCACGCTGCAGGCCGCGCTCGATCATCTGAACGACGCGCCTCATCTGCGCCTCGGCCTCAACATTTCGCGCGAGACGCTGCTCGACCAGCGCTGGCAAACCGCGTTTGACGAGGCCGGTGCATCGGGCCGCGCCGTCGAGCGTTTGGTGCTGGAACTCGACAGTCGCGTCATCGCCTCGGACCCGATCGCGGCCGGTGCATTTGCCGAGCGTGTGCGCGAAGCGGGCCCTGCCATCGCCGTCGATCGGTTCGATGCGATGTGCCTCGGCCCGTTGCGGCTGGAAAGCCTTCGACCGGACTTCCTCAAAATCAACGTCGCCGGCGGCGCGCAAACCGTGGCCGGCAACATCGCGGCCTGCATCGGGCTCGCACAGCGGCTCGACATTCCGGTGATCGCGACGGGTATCGGAGATGCTTTCACCCTCGACGATCTCGACGCCCACGGCATCGGCTTCGCCCAAGGCAACTTCCTAGCAAGGCCGAGTTCCGTGCCGCCGATGACGGCCGGTCACGGCGGAGACGTGACTGGCGCTATCAGGATCGGTCGCGAGAAAGTGCCTCGATACGGCTCTGCATCTCGCTGAGCTGGCGCTGAAGCTCATCGAGCTCCTGCCCGCCTTCCGCTCCGCGGCTTTGTTCGGCGCCACCAACCCCGTCGGGAGAGGCGCCGTCGGGTCGTGCTGCGCCGCCGAATGGCGTGAAGAGCCGCACCGCCTGCTCGAAGAGCTCCATATTGGAGCGCGTCATCGCCTCCAGGTTCTGCAGCGCCGGGTTGGCCCCAAAGGCTGAGCGCATGCGCTCTTGGTTGCGGGCAAACGCTTCCATGGAGGCGTCAAGATAGCTCGGCACCACCGACTGCAGCGTGTCGCCGTAAAGACGGATGAGCTGACGAAGGAAGTTGGTGGGCAACATGTTGTGCCCCTTGGCCTCCTCCTCGAAAATGATCTGCGTCAGGACGGAATGCGTGATGTCATCGCCCGTCTTGGCATCGAAAACGGCGAAATCCTCACCGTCGCGCACCATCTTGGAGAGGTCTTCGAGCGTGACATAGGAGCTCCGCGCCGTGTTGTACAGACGGCGGTTCGCGTATTTCTTGATGACGATACGATCGCCGCCGGCCGAACCTACCGCCGCTTTTCGCCGAGCGGTTTTTTGCGCTTCCGCCACGGGGCTTCCCTCCCGCGTTTAACTTGCTTGAAGACCACCCTCGCATCGCCAACGGTCCAGGGCAACACCACAGGTCCTCAAGCTTTAGCAACGCATCGCATTTCCGCGACCGCAGTCGCAAAAGCGTCATCTCTGGGACGCGATCACGACGTCACCGCCGCTCTGGACCCATTCATCGACGCTGAATAGGCTACACATGCACTCTTTGATCCAACGCAAGGCGTCTTGCGTCCCATCGGTCCAAAGGCGAGCGCAACCATCCCACCGGGCCGAGCGGCCCGCGGGCATCGGCGGAGAGAGCGCCGAGCCTGCCCCGAACCAAAACTCCACGATCGAGGAAACCACCCATGACGAATGTTGTGATCGCCAGCGCCCAACGCACCCCGGTGGGGAGCTTCAGCGGCGCCTTCGCAGGTCTTGCCGCGCATGAGCTCGGCGTCGTCGCCATCAAGGCCGCACTTGACCGTGCGGGCGTCTCGGCGAGCGATGTGGGCGAGACGATCCTCGGTCAGGTGCTGACGGCGGCCCAGGGACAGAACCCGGCCCGCCAAGCGCATATCAATGCGGGCCTGCCGGAAAGCTCGGCTGCCTGGGGCATCAATCAGGTCTGCGGCTCGGGCCTCCGCGCCGTGGCGCTTGGCGCGCAACACATCCAGCTCGGCGATGCGGGCATCGTGGTCGCAGGCGGCATGGAGAGCATGAGCCGATCGACCCACGCGGCGCATCTGCGCGCGGGCCAGAAGATGGGCGATCTCTCCTTTATCGATACGATGATCCGCGACGGGCTCTGGGACGCGTTCAACGGCTACCACATGGGAACGACGGCCGAGAACGTGGCGGCGCAGTGGCAGATCAGCCGCGACATGCAGGACGAATTCGCATGCCAGTCCCAAAACAAGGCCGAGGCCGCGCAGAAGGCCGGCAAGTTCAAGGACGAGATCGCGCCCGTAACCGTCTCCACGCGCAAGGGCGATGTCACCACGGAGAACGACGAGTACATCCGTCACGGCGCGACGATGGAGGCGATGCAGAAGCTCCGCCCCGCCTTCGCCAAGGACGGCACCGTCACCGCCGGCAACGCCTCGGGCATCAATGACGGCGCAGCGGTCGCGGTGCTGATGTCGGCCGAGGAGGCCGAGAAGCGCGGGATCGAGCCGCTGGCCCGGATCGTGAGCTACGCCACTGCAGGCGTCGATCCGAAGATCATGGGCACAGGGCCCATCCCCGCCTCGCGCCGGGCGCTCGAGCGGGCGGGATGGAAGCCCGAGGATCTCGATCTCGTCGAGGCCAACGAAGCCTTTGCAGCGCAAGCCCTTGCCGTGAACAAGGATATGGGCTGGGACACGGACAAAGTGAACGTGAACGGCGGCGCCATCGCCATCGGCCACCCGATCGGCGCCTCGGGCGCCCGAGTGCTGACGACGCTTCTGCATGAGATGAAGCGCCGCGACGCCAAGAAGGGCCTCGCTACCCTCTGCATCGGCGGCGGCATGGGCGTCGCTATGTGCGTCGAGCGCCCCTAACGCCAACGAAAACAGAGACGACCCCACCCGTTAGCACCGTGGAAGGGCTCGGTTTAGCTCCGCGCCCGCCCACGACAGCCTGGGCACACAACCATGAAGATCCAGCGAATGTCTGGGAAAAGAGGAGGAAACGATGGGACGCGTAGCAATCGTGACGGGAGGTTCGCGCGGGATCGGCGCGGCGATCTCGAAAGCGCTGAAAGCCGCTGGGCACAGCGTCGCTGCCACTTACGGCGGCAATGACGAGGCGGCGGCGAAATTCACCGCCGAGACCGGGATCAAGACCTACAAATGGTCGGTGGCCGACTACGACGCCTGCAAAGCCGGGGTCGAGCAAGTAGAGGCGGATCTCGGCCCCGTCGATATTCTCGTCAACAATGCCGGCATCACGCGCGACGCACCGTTCCACCGCATGACGCCGGATCAGTGGCGCGAAGTGATCGACACCAATCTCACCGGCGTCTTCAATATGACGCATCCGCTCTGGCCCGGCATGCGGGAGCGGAAGTTCGGGCGGATCGTCACGATCTCTTCGGTGAACGGGCAGAAGGGTCAGTTCGCACAGGCCAACTACTCGGCCTCCAAGGCCGGCGATATCGGCTTCACGCGGGCGCTCGCCCAAGAAGGGGCGCGGAACAACATCACCGTCAACGTCGTCGCACCGGGATACATCGCGACCGATATGGTGATGGCGGTGCCGGAGAAGGTGCGCGAGGGCATCATCGCTCAGATCCCGGTGGGCCGGCTTGGCGAGGCCGATGAGATCGCGCGCTGCGTGGCCTTCCTTGCCTCGGAAGATGCGGGCTTCATCACAGGCTCCACCATCAGCGCGAATGGCGGGCAGTTCTTCAGCTAAGTCGCGGCTCCAAGGCATCACGAGCAAGCCTTGCGGCGGCCCTATCGGGTCGCCGCGGGGATCAGCGGTTTGGAAAGTGCAGGTTGACGTAGTTGGTCGATTAGTCGTTCTCCAGTCGAGCAGCCGACGTCGTCTTTGCCTATTGCAGCCGCGAAATAGACGCAGCCCAAGGCGTTGCGCACCCGAACGCATCACAAAGAACACACGCAACGGTAATTTGGTCGGCGCCATGCTATCGCCCATCTGAGCCGGTATAACGGCGCAAGGAGGCGTGACGTGGGACAGCGTTCGGTCAGACAACCGCGGAACTTGATCTTCATCTCCGACGGTACCTTGAGTTCCGACGAGCTGGGCGCGCGGAGCAATGCGGGCCGGCTTGCAGCCCTCCTCGACGAGTTGGGGCCGAGCGCCCGGCAGAGCGTTCTCTATGACCGGGGGATCCAGGGCTCGGGCATGATGCGCTGGGTGAACGCCGCCACGGGTGCAGGGATCGAGCGCAGCATCCGTGACGGCTACGCGTTTCTGGCAAGCCGCTACCGGCCGGGCGATCGCATCTATCTTTTCGGCTATTCGCGCGGCGCCTATGCCGTCCGTTCGCTCGCCGGCATGATCGGGCGTGTCGGGCTTTTGCGGGCGGAGCGCGCGACCGAACGGCATGTCAGGGTTGCGTTCCGCCACTATACTTCGGTGCCGCCGCGCCCCACGCTCCGCGGCTTTCGCGAGGCGCATTGCCATACCCATGTGCCGATCGAAATGCTGGGGGTCTGGGACACGGTACGCGCGCTCGGCCTGCCATGGCCGGGCCTGAGTTGGCTCGCGCCCATGGCCGTGAGCTTCCATGACGCGGCGCTCGCGCACCATATCCGACACGGCTACCAAGCGCTCGCGCTCGACGAGACCCGGCTCGCCTATCGCCCACGGCGCTGGCGGCGGAGCCCGGGTTGGCAGGGTCGGCTGGAGCAGACCTGGTTTCCTGGATGCCATGGCGATGTCGGCGGCGAAGTACGGCACTTTCAGGCGGCGCGCGGCCTGGCGAACATCCCGCTCAACTGGATGCTGCGCCGCGCCTCTTCCCACGGCGTCGATCTACCGGATGACTGGGTGCAACGCTTTCCCGAGGACCCGGCAGCGCCGAGTTCCGCCGATCGCACATGGCTGGCACCGCTCTTCGTGTTGCGGGCCCCGCGTCGCACTGGCGGCGGCGATGGCGAAACGATGCATCTGAGCGTGCAGGCCCGTATGGCAGCGCTCCCCCGATATCGGCCCGCTGCGCGGGCGACAGTCCCTGGCGAAACGCTCACCGCTGCTGCCACGAACCCAGCCTAGCTCGATCCCAAACGAAGTGCGCTGGGTTGTCGCATCGCCGCTCACGGCGCCGAGCCCACCCACGACAGGCTAGGCTGCGATGACTTAACATCCCGCGAACGCTCACAGGTCGACAGAAGCATCACAGCCGCTCCGCTGGTCAGATTGCGCGCCAAGCCGAGATGGAAGTGCGGCCGAACGCAACCCTCAGTGGATACTGCGGGCGCCCGCACCGATCTTTCGCTCAGGGGATCTCACCGGATATGTGTCGGGGTAACGTCACATCTGGTTAGCGGGCATCATCGGCCCTCTATCTGCGTTAGACTTTTGTTGGTGTGATTAGGGCAATGCTGTCGTGGGTGGGCGCGGAGCCCTGAGCGTTTCGCGGCGGTCACGCGCAATCCACGCCCTCATCCCCAACCCTCGAACAGCGTTGCCAAAACGCGCAGCCAGAGTGTTGTTCCAAGGACGGCGAAGAAGACGGCGACACCTGCCGTGATCCAGCGACCCGCACGGGCATAGGCGGCTGCGGCAGTGCGGGTCGAGAAGGCGATTGCATAGAAGGCGTGGCCAGCGCAGGCGACTACGGCAGACCCCGCGACCATCACCGCAATTGCCAGCGGCGTCGCCTCGCCCGCGGGGAAGATGCCAACCAGCACCAACCACGTCGTCAGCGCCTTCGGGTTCGCGGCCAGAACGCCAAGCGTCAGCAAGAACGCCTCGCGCGGGGACATCAGCCGCCCCTGCGCCCGCTGCTTTTCCCAGTTCAGCGCCGAGAGCCCGTAGCGCCGCGCGAAAACCAGAAGAAGCGTGCCGCCGATGGCCGTAAGCGTCAGCGGCAGCGACGGAAAGGCTCGAAACGCCACGGCCGCGCCCACCAGCGCCAGGCTCGCCCAAACCGCGACGCCGAGCCCGATCGCCGGCACCACCGCCAGGGCCGTGCGTCGCCCCGACCCCAGCGCGATCGCGATCGTGTTGAAGACGTTCGGCCCAGGGCTCAGGATGTTGCCGGCGAAGACAGCCCAGGCCGTGACCATCTCGGCCCAGGGCATGCGCTCACCGACCGTTGCGGGTTCAGCCCTTGGGCGCGGTCATCAGCATCGCCGGCGTCTCGCGGAACTCGTCGAACCAGGCCGCAAGCTTCGGCGCCTTCGCCCGCCAGGAGATCACGCCTTGGAAGCGGAGATCGAGATAGCCGAGCGCGCAGGCGAGCGCGATCTGATCGATCGTCAGCGCGTCCTTCGTGACCTTCTCGGACTGCGCTTCGAACGCCGCCAGCATACGCTCGATCTTGCCGTAATAGGCATCCGTGATCGCCGAAAGGCGCATCCCCTCGGGCCGCAGCCGCGTCTCGTAGACTGCGAGAATGCCCGCCTCCATCATCGCATCCGCCATGGACTCGCGGGTCAACACCTCGAACTGCGTCGCGTCATCCGGATAAAGCCCGCCCCCCGAACGGCTGTCCAAGTACCGCGTGATGACTTTGCTATCGTGCAGCACCTCGCCATTGTCGAGCGCGAGCGCCGGCACCTTGCCCACCGGGTTTGCCGCGGTCACGAGTTTGTTCGGATCGAGCGGCGTCGTCTGCGCGGTCACGAGCTGCACGTCGTTGACCATGTTGCGCATGTAGAGCACCAGCATGACCTTCCGCACGAAGGGCGAGGTGGGGGAGAAAAAGAGCTTCACATCGGTCTCCTTTCCGGGCCTTCAGGCTGTCCGGTATTGCTGTGCTCCGCCGCGCTCGAACGCGGCTCTGGGGAGGAGAAGGTTTCGTCCGTGTTCTGACGGCCCTTGAGCAGACGGGCAAGCACCATCGAGGTGCGAGGGGTGTAACGGTAAGGGGCGACCGGCCGTGTGCCGACCCGCCGGGTCATACGATAAAGCGCAAAGAGGATCAGCAACAGATGCGCCGCGGCGATGAAGAGAAACATCGCACCGGGACCGTAGATACCGATCATGCGCGCCGCGACCACCGGGGCGAAGATCGCGCCGACCGAGAAATAGAAGATGATCGAGGCGTTGAGATCGACTACGAAGTCCGGCTCCGCAAAGTCGTTCGCAAGGGCCGCCGCTACCGAGTAGATCGGGAAGGCGGTCAGGCCGAAGACGAAGGCGCCGGCATAGATCGCGTTCGGGTCGTCGGGCGGCAGGGCCAGGCCGATCCAAAGACAGCCAGCGACCGCCGCGACCGAAAGCCAGACGAGCACGATGCGCCGGTCGTATTTGTCGGCGATCCAGCCGATTGGATATTGCGCAGCGACACCGCCGAGGATCGCGGCGGATAGGAAGACGGCGATCTCGGTCTGCGCGAGCCCGTTCTCTAGCGCATAAATCGGCCCGGCCATGCGAAAGGCCGCCCCCGACAAGGCCGCCACGATCACACCCGTCATCGCGGAGGGCGAGAGCCGCCAGGCCGCGAGAGGCCTCAGCCGCGGCGGCACAGGCGTCGTCGGTGCGGCGCGCCGCGACAGGGCGAGCGGCAACAGGCAAAGGCAGCAGAAGACGGCGACGATATTGTAGGCAGCATAGCTCGCGGGATCGAGCACTGCGATCATACCCTGCGCCGTGATCTGTCCCACCAGATCGACGACGCGAAAGACGCCATAGACCCGGCCCCGGCTCTCGTTCGGCGTCTTCGCCTGCAGCCAGCTCTCGATGACCGTGTAGGCCGCGGCAATGGCGATCCCGGTCAGCGCGCGCAGCACGGTCCAGGCGATCGGCCCTTCGATCACCGGATGCAGAAGCGCCCCCGTCGCCCCGATCGCAGCGGCCGCCGCGAAGCAGCGGGAATGGCCGACGGACCCGATAAGCCGAGGTGTGACGAAACAGCCGATCAAGAAGCCCGCGAAATGGCCAGAGCCCAAGAGGCCGATCTCTCCCGGGCTCCAACCCCGCTCGGCCCCGGCAATAACGTCGAGCGGGCCGAGACTGCCCGAACCCATCTGCACAAGGAAGATCGACAAGAAGAGAGCGGCGAAGGAGACGAGGGCGGTCATGGGGGAAGCTCGTGAGGGTCTAGATCCCCAACATGGGCCAAAACCGTACCCACCGCCGCCGCGAATGCGACAGTGCAGGGCCCCCAATCGCCACGCTTGACCCCTTAGACCAACGCATCGCCTTGCGGCGTCAGGATCCTCTTTTCCGGCAAGCGCTCAATGCTGGGCGTCAGGATCAAGACAATCGACCCGATACGCCGTCGTGACAGCGGAATGCCAGCACTACCACGCGATCTCAGGGGAGCGATCTTGGACGAAAGGGCCACCACGCTGGCATCGCCGGTAGATCTTGAGGACTTTCTTACCTGACGGGGTCACGTCATGCTCGGGCTTGACCCGAGCATCTATGGCCGGTCGCACTGGATTGCCGGGTCAAGCCCGGCAATGACACACGCCCCGCGAGCACGTCAGATCGAGAGGCGCTCTAGCAGTTCTACTCAGACTGAAGTCATCAGTTCACGTCATCCCCGGGCTCGACCCGGGGATCCATGGCCCGTGGCGCTGGATTGCCGGGTCAAGCCCGGCAATGACGGGATCTCGTGTCTCGGTCGGACTACGAGGCCCGGGAGAGAACCCGCGGTCTTTAGGAACGCGACCGAGGTCGTCGAGCCCTCACCACCGACCCAGCCGCTCATCGCCGCTGGCCTTCTCGCCCTCGGTCTCGCCGTGCGGCGGCGCCGCGCGATGCGATGCGTCGTGACAGCGCGGCACAGTCGTCGCGGTGGGGTGCGCAACTATCTTGTGTTCCGGCTCAGATGCTTGCTATCCGAGACTAAAGCGGCTTTTCGGTGGGCGCAGGGCGGGTAGCGGGTGAATATCCAACGAGGCGTAAAACAGAGGCCTGTCGCGGGTGCCCTGGAAGGCGCTCCCCGACACCAGTCGACCTCTGGGCCGTCATCGCCGCCCCAGCCCGATGAGCGCGCAAGATCGAAGCGCCTCGCGCCGCTCAAAAGCCTGCTGCCGTTCCTTTCCCCGTATCGCTGGCGGATCGTGGCCGTCGGCATAGCACTCGTGCTGGCCGCAGGCTTCACGCTGATGGTGCCGGTCGCCTTCGGCCGCGTCATCGACGTGATCGACGAGAAGTCGTACGGCCTGATCGATCAGTACTTCTTCGCGCTGATGGGGGTCGCTGCCCTGTTGGCAGTCGCAACCGCGCTTCGTTTCTACCTGATCTCGTGGCTTGGTGAGCGGGTGATCGCCGATATCCGTTCCGCCGTCTTCGACCATGTGGTCGGCATGAGCCCCGCCTTCTACGAACGCACGATGACGGCGGAGGTGCTTACGCGGCTCACCTCGGACACGGCGATTATTCAGACGGTGGTCGGCGCGACGGTATCGGTCGCGCTCCGCAACGTGCTGCTCCTATTTGGGGGGATCATCGCACTCCTCGTCACCTCGCCCAAGCTTACCGTGATGACGCTCCTGATCGTGCCGGCGGTCGTGTTCCCGATCCTGATCCTAGGGCGCCGGGTGCGCAGGCTCTCGCGCCTTTCGCAGGACAAGCTGGCGGATGCGGCGGCCCATGCGGGCGAGATGCTGCAGGCCGCGCAAAGCGTCCAGGCCAACACCTATGAGGGCACGGCGCGCGACGCCTTTGGCACCCGGGTCGAAGATGCGTTCGATGCGGCCCGCAAGCGGCTCATGGCGCGCTCCTGGCTCACAGTGCTCGTCATCTTCTTCGTGTTTGCGGGCGTTGTCGGCGTGATCTGGATCGGTGCGCGCGACGTCATCTCCGGCACGATGAGCCCGGGCGAGATGGCGCAGTTCGTGCTTTTTGCCGTGTTCACCGCGGGTGCCGTCGGCGCGCTTTCGGAAGTCTGGGGCGAGCTTCAGCGGGCTGCCGGTGCGATGGAGCGCCTCGCTGAGCTTCTTGCCGCGGTCAATCCGGTCGCCGAACCGGCCGCCCCGGCTGCATCAACTTCTCGTGCGAAAGGGCGCATCGAGTTCAACGGCGTCTCCTTCGCCTATCCCACCCGGGCCGAGACCGCGGCGCTGCACGAAGTGAGCTTTGGCGTCAGCCCAGGCGAGACCGTCGCCATCGTGGGCCCATCAGGTGCCGGGAAGACAACGATCTTCCAGCTTCTGATGCGCTTCTACGATCCGCTGGATGGTCAGGTCGCGCTGGACGGCCAACCCATCGAAGGCTTCGCGCTGCGAGACCTCCGCTCGCAGATCGCGCTCGTGCCGCAGGAACCCGCGATCTTCGCCGACAGCGTGCGCGCGAACATCCGCCTTGGCCGCCCGACCGCCACCGACGCCGAGGTGGAGGCCGCGGCGCGCGCTGCCGAGGCGCATGGCTTCGTCGCGGCCCTTCCCGGGGACTACGATGCCTGGCTCGGCGAACGCGGCGTTCTCCTCTCAGGCGGGCAGAAGCAGCGCATCGCCATCGCCCGGGCGATCCTGCGCGATGCCCCGGTGTTGTTGCTGGATGAGGCGACATCCGCCCTCGATGCCGAGAGCGAGCGGGCGGTGCAGGAAGCGGTCGAGCACCTTTCGAAGGACCGCACGACCCTCATCATCGCGCATCGCCTGGCCACCGTGAAACGCGCCGACCGGATCATTGTGCTGGAACAGGGCCGGATCGTCGCCGAAGGCAGCCACGACGCGCTCGTGGCCGAAGGCGGCCTCTACGCCCGCCTCGCCCGCCTCCAATTCACAGAAGGCCTCGCCGCAGAGTAGCCGCAGGCTTTCGCCTCGACCGAGCTGGAGGGCGGGCGGCCCGACATCGCATGGTCGACCTGTTCTCTAATCGAAGATGTCCTCGATCTCGTCCCAGGCGTCCTCGATCAGATCTTCCAAACGATCGATCAGGGATTTGCGGCGTTTGCCCTTGCGGCGGCGCAGCGCCATGTCCTTGCGCTTGTGCTCACCGCGTTCGAGGGCCGGATGCGGTACTGCCGGTTTCTTCTTGTGTTTGCGCTTGCGCTTCTCCGGCGCGGCCTCCAGCATCTCGATGACCCTGATCGGCGCACCGCAGCCATGGCAGACGAGGCGTGTCGCCCCTTCCCGCGGCAGGATCGACCGCGAGCTGCAGTAGCAACAGGTGATGATGCGGCGATGCGGATCGGGCCTGCTCATGACCTGTGCGTAGCAGTCCCCTACCGCTGTCACCAGTCGGCCCTCATCGGGGGCGGCGTCCTGCCCGTCATCGGGGTTCAACCTTCCGGGCGACGTATACGGCACGCTTGCACCGCGGCCTACCCAGCGTACATCACAGCGCGCAACGGATTGATCGAGCGGACAAGGGTTGCGCCTATCTGACCTATACGTCAACAGAGGCGCGGAAAGAACAAGAAAGCGCGGGAGGAACTCATGGCCCATGACGGCGGCGCGGCGCAGGAGCGCTGGCATCTCGGCACGCTTGAGGACAAGGAGAAGGTCGAGGCGGTCCCGGCCGACGAACGCTGGCAACCAGGCAGCGTCCACAGCCTTCTTGCGGCCACGGCCGAACGTCACCCTGACCGCCCTGCCCTCAGCTTTCAGCTAAAAGGCGGGCCCAAGGACCCGGCAGAGACGCTCAACTTCCGCGAGCTTCTGACCGAGGTGAACCGGGCCGCCAATGTCTTCCGCCATCTCGGCATCGGTGAACGGGACACTGTCGCCTATGTCATGCCCAATGCGAACGAGACGGTTCTGGCGCTGCTGGGCGGGATGACGGCTGGCTGCGTCTGCCCGGTCAACCCGCTGCTCGAACAGGGCCAGATCGCGGCGATCCTGCGCGATGTCTCGGCCAAAGTGGTCGTCACCCTCAAGCCTTTTCCCAAGACGGATATCGCGCAAAAGGTCCATGGCGCAGTGCGCGAAGCACCTTCGGTCGACCATATCCTGGAGGTCGATCTCAACCGGTACCTCAAGCCGCCGCTCTCCTGGCTCGTACCGTTCCTGCGGCCGAAGATCGAGATCCTGCATAACGCGGATATCCACGACTTCACCGATGCGCTCCGCCGCGAGAGCCCGGTGCTCGATTTCACCGTGAGCGAAGATCCGGACCGCATCGCTGCGACCTTCCACACGGGCGGCACGACCGGCAATCCCAAGATCGCGCGGCACCATCAACGCGGCATGATCTACAACGGCATCGTGCCGTCACGCGGGCTGATCGACGAGACGGATGTGCTTCTTTGCCCGCTGCCGATGTTCCACGTGCTCGCGGCCTACCCAGTGCTGATGACGGTGCTTGCCTCGGGCGGCCACCTGGTGCTGCCGACACCCGCCGGCTTCCGCGGCGACGGGGTCATGGACAATTTCTGGGCGCTCGTCGAACGCTGGGGCGTGAGCTTCATGGTGATGGTGCCGACGGCCGCGTCGGCGCTGATGCAGCGGCCGATCAATCACGACGTCTCGAGCCTTAAATATGCGCTATGCGGCTCCGCGCCGCTGCCGCAAGAGCTTTTTCGCCGCTTCGAGGATGCGACGGGTGTTAAGATCCTCGAGGGCTACGGCATGACCGAAGCCACCTGCCTCGTTGCGATCAACCCGCCCATGGGCGAGCGCAAGATCGGCTCCGTCGGCCTGCCGATCCCCTACACGGATGTGAAGATCCTCGATTGCGGACCGGATGGCGACATCCGCCGTGAATGCGGCACCGACGAGGTGGGCGAGATCTGCGTGCTCTCCCCCGGCGTCTTCGCGGGCTATGCGGACGAGGCGAAGAACCGCCACCTCTTTGCCGGACCCGAAAAGTACCTCCGCACCGGCGATCTCGGCCGGATCGACGCGGACGGCTATGTCTGGATCACGGGCCGCGCCAAGGACCTGATCATCCGGGGCGGGCACAATATCGACCCGGCGATCATCGAGGAGGCGATGTGCGCCCACCCCGCCGTCGCCTTCGCGGGCGCCATCGGTCAGCCGGACCTCCATTCGGGCGAAGTTCCGGCGGTCTATGTCGAGCTCGCCGACAATGCTGAGATCACCCAAGACGCGCTGATGGCGCACGCGACCGAGACGATCAGCGAGAAGGCCGCGGTGCCGAAGCATATCGAGATCATGTCTGAGCTTCCCAAGACCGCCGTCGGCAAGGTCTTCAAACCGGATCTGCGCAAGGAAGCGATGGTGCGGATCTATGAGAAGGCGCTCGCCGATGCCGGTATCCGCGCGGGCGTGACGGTCGTCGACGACAAGAAGCTGGGCCTCACCGCAGAGCTGCGGATCCAAGGCGGCCCAGGCAGCGAGCCGCAGGAGGCGATCGAACAAGCGCTCGGCGGTTTCGCCCGCCCCTGGCGTTTTGCTGAGTAAACAACTCGGTTGCAGCGCAGCCTGGTTTCGGCGTAACTTTCGCCGCACGAGAAGTGCTCAAACGCTCTTCTCGGTATGGGCGTGGATGCGTGGCTTGTTTCGCGAAGTGTATCGCGGCGATCAGCGACCGGGCATCTACGGGGGATACCATGTTCAGAAGCATCTGCGCGGCTGCGCTCCTGTCGCTTGGCGCGGCGCCGGCCGGGGCGGTCATCATCTCCACCACACCGACAGTCGTCGATGGCGGCAGCGCGGCTGGTCTGGACTTACGCCGTGGCGCAACCGAGAACCCGGCTCCTGTCGGCTATGATGAGCTGCAAGGCATCGAGGTCGACTCAGGCCAAGTGCAGGTGGACTTCCTCCTCGGCGCGAACCTCGCGCTCGGCGACACGCTAACGGGCTTCCCGCTCTCCGTAGGGCCCGATGCGGGGTTGTTTCTGCCCTTTGGTCTCTATGACAGCCACTATATCAGCTTCGATCCGCCCCCGGGCGCGAGCGGCACGTTCAGCGACGCTGCAGCGCCCGCATCCTTTACCTTCGACGGCGATATCGTAGCGATCATCACGTCCAATGACGGCTTTGGCGCCGCCGATGACCGCCAGAGCGCGTCGGACGACGAATTCGGGAATGCGGCGTTCTATCCGAATGGCGTCAGCCGGCGGCTAGAGGGTTCGGGCGATATCATCACGCTCTCCGCGGTCGACACGATCTCGATCAATCTCCTGACCGTGGTCGGCACGAATATTGATGCCTTCCGCGTGATCACCCAATCGGTCGATGGCGCCGAGGTCCCGCTGCCCGCCACGGCGTTCGGTCTCCTCGCCGCACTAGCGCTTTTGTCGAGTATGCGCAGGCGGGCGGCCGTGTAGGTGCGAAGCCAGAGACACAGATCGGGCCAGGCCTCCGGATCGTGATGACGCGGGCCGCGGCCCGTTCTCCGGAGGTCTACGGCTCCGAGCCCTCCCACGTCAGCATAGCTATCAAAGCGTTAAGGCTCAGCGAACGCTTCCTCAAGGATTGGCGCAACGGCTCCCACAAGCTGCTTAGGCAAGCGATACGCCCGGTCACAGTATCCCTGCCGACAGCGCACTCGGCGAGATTGGACAGCGCCCTAACCTCTTGGCGCGTTCCAAGCTTCGAACGATTTCGTGGGGCGCCTGGTGAGTACCACCGCGGCCTCCTCGGCGACTGATCCCGATGTGGCTATGTGAGCGGCGTCTCCGAGCGATCTCGGCATTCAGTTTTTCCCGCTTCCCCCACGTCGGCCTTAAAGGGGGGCCGCATGGCCCTATCTCTCCAGAAACAACACAGACCTCAGGCCCGATCGCTGCCGAAGGAGCAGGGGATGACCGAAGTCGACCGAAAGCCGTCCAGAGATCTCACACGCCGGAGCGCCCTTGTCGGGATCGGGGCCGCGTCGCTGGCGCCGGCGTTGCCCTTTGTCACCGCAGCAGCCGATACAACGCCCGACGCTCTCGGCCCGCTCCTGCGCGAGCGCGTCGTCAGATGGCTCGATATGCTGGACGAGGCGCAACGGCGCACTGCGCGCTTCGACTTCGATAGCGCCACGCGTCGACGCTGGAACTACATGCTGGGTGCGCGGTTCGCAAACGGCCTCGCACTCGAGAACATGACGCCGCCGCAGAAGGACGCCGCCCGTGATGTGCTGGCGACGGTGCTGAGCGCCGAGGGCTTGGAGATCGCCGAGAACATCATGCTGCAGCAGGACATCCTGCGCGATGAGCTGCGGAAGGGCAGCAGGGACCGGAACCGGGAACGCTTCTCGCTGCAGATCTACGGCACGCCGTCGGCGACCGAGCCATGGAGTTGGCGCTGGGAGGGCCACCACCTCACGATCACGCTGACCATGGTGCGGGATAAGGTTGTCTCGATGACGCCGAAGGCGTTCTCGTCGGAGCCCAACACCGTGCCGTCGGGGCCCTATCGCGGCATGGTCGTATTGGAGAACGAAACCCTGGGCCGCGCGCTCTATGCTGAGCTCGACGGGTCGCTACGGCGGGCGGCGACGCTGCGCGACCGCAGCTACGGGAACATCCTCTTGAAGCCTGGGCAGGAGGATCGGCTCGGCGCCCCTGAGGGGTTGGCGCTGGGTGATATGCCCCAGCCACAGGCCGAAAAGCTCCGCCGACTCTTAGCGCTCTACATGACGGATCATCTCGCGGGTCCGTTGGCGGCACTGCAAGAGGATCGCCTCGCGGGCGAAGACACAGCGGCGATCCGCTTCGGCTGGGCCGGCGCAAACCGTGAGGACGAGTCGATCTATTACCGGCTTCAGGGCGCAGGCTTCGCGATCGAGTTCGCAACGCTTCGCGGCCAACCGCAGCATCACCACACGGTCGTGCACGACCATGCGCACAACTTTGGCGATGCAACGCTGGGCTAGCCAATAGGTGCCGTGAAGGGCGTTCGGCGTTACCGTCGATGGAAGCGCTGGTGGCTCGCAAGAGAAGCCGCAGAACCCGTCTCCGCTAGAGAGCGGCACAGATGCTTTGCCTCAGTCCAGTTCCCGAATGGCAGTCCTCTGCCGCCGCTCAGCAAGGGGTGCATAGACGCCCCTTCGCAAGCGCCGCGCCCTCCCACGACCGGTTGGCGTGATTCGGCCGAACGAAGCGCTAACGACACCGCGTGACGCTATGATGCTGTTGCGGCTGTCGACCCGATAGCGTTCGCAGAAACTTCACGAAATTGGCGCTATCCTGTCGTGGGAGGGCGCGGAGCACTACCGGCAGCAAGGACCGCATTGGCCGCTCTCTTGATGACACCCGAAATGCTGCCCACCAGGTCCGCGGTGAAGCCACTGAGCGGTTATGCAAACGCGACCGCGCGCACCGCTGCTTTCCGGTACAGGGCGCCGGTGATCGCCTCCGCCGAGAGGCGTCGCTTCCCTTCAGTAGAGCGTGCTCTTCTGGCGGGGGCGCAACGCCCGATCATAGCTTTCGGCGTCGAATTCAGGCAGTGCCGAGCGCGTCATCTTTCCCGCAGACGGGAGCGACCGAGGCGCGCTGCGCGCGTCCGGATCCCAGAGCGATGCCCTGATGATCGCCCGGGCGCATTGGAAGTAGACCGCATCGATATCCACACGCAGCACCGTCGCCGGCTCAGATTCTTGGACCGTAAACCGCGTCAAAAGCGCGGGATCTGCCAGGATCGTGCCTCGTCCGTTGATCCGCACGCATTCGGGCACCCCCGGCACAAGAAACAGCAGCGCAAGGCGCGGATCAGCAATCAGGTTCTTCAACGTATCCAGCCGATTGTTCCCACGCCGATCCGGGATCAGCAGCGTCCGGTCATCCTCCACCGCGAAGAGCTGTCCCACCCGATCGCCCCTCGGCGAACAATCGAGCCCTTCGGCACCGCATGTCGCGATCGCGAAGAAGGGTGCAGCCTCGATCCATGCCCGGTAGGCGGGTGTCAGTGCCTTCGTCTCCTTGGCGATCGAGTTCCGGTTCACCGCGCCGTATCGCGCTTCGAGTGCGGCGAGATCCGTTATGGCATGGGGCTCAGTCACGACGCCTCTCCCTCGTTCAGTGACATGGTGAAATCCTTGTGGAAGGCGCGATAGCCATCAGCGGTCGACGTAAGATGCGGCCGCACGATGCTGTGGAGCTCAGGCAGCTTGTGGAAAGGCACGGTGGGCATCGCGTGATGCTCCGCGTGGTAGGGCATGTTCCAGGCCAGCGCGCGGATAAGCCGTCCAGTGAGGGTCGTCCTCGTATTCTCGAACATATTGCTCACATGCGGGCACCGCGCATGCTCGGCCAACAAGTAGAGCCGCAGGAAGGGCTGGCCGAGGACGAGCGGCCCGAGCCAGAGCGTCAGCACAAGAACGCTGCCGGCGGCAACCGAGACGGCGGCGATCAGCACATAGCAGGCCAGCATCGTCCGGGCTTCGAGCGCAACGCGCGCCCGCGCCCGTGTCGGCAGGAAACCGTCCTCGTGCCATCCAGCCGCATTCCGAAGAAGCGTCGCGATCGTGCTCCGCCAGAGCGGCAGGCCAGAGACATGGAGGAGATATTGCGCCCAGGTTTCCGGATGAGGCTCCTCCAGTTCCGGATCCAAGGCAGGGTCATGCGTGTGCCGGTGATGGGCCAGGTGAAAGTAGCGGAACCAAACCGGTGGAATCAGCAGCACGAGCCCGCAGAAATGACCAACGCAGTCGTTCAGCCAGCGGCTGCGGAAGGGCGTGTAGTGGACCGTCTCATGGAGAAGCGTGAAGAGGAAAACCAGGAGCACACCGTGGAGCAGCATCGCCAGCGGCCATCCGGGCAGCGCCATCGCGAAGAAGGTGCCCATCACGATGCCCGTGACGGTGATCGCAGCCAAATGCATCGCCAGATGCAGGAGCCCTGCCCGATCCGATGTCTCTGTGAGCCGCTGACGATCCGCGGCCGTCAGCGTCTTGAGAAAAGACTTGTGATCCATCGCCCGCTTCCGCCGCAAAGTGCCGCAAGGGTGTTTCGACGCCATGGCTACAGGGTGCCTGGCGTTGACGAAAGCACCTTGACGAGATTGACAGCCATGAGGGCCGGGGGTAAGCGGCGCGCTCCCATCGGTTTCGGTGGGATCGATGGCGCCCGTGGCCCGCGCAAGCGGGATCCTGTCGCCCCGGCCGTGAGCGCTGGGGAGAGGAGGCCGCCCGGACATTGACGAAGGAGAGACGCACGTGACCAAGCGCACGTCAGCGAAATACAAGCTCGACCGCCGTATGGGCGAGAATATCTGGGGCCGCCCGAGAAGCCCCGTGAACCGCCGCGAATACGGCCCCGGACAGCACGGACAGCGCCGCAAGGGCAAGATGTCCGATTTCGGCCTGCAGCTCCGCGCCAAACAAAAGCTGAAAGGCTACTACGGCGATCTCACCGAAAAGCAGTTCCGCCGCATCTTTGCCGAGGCTGTCCGCCGCCGCGGCGACACCGGCGACATCCTGATCGGTCTTCTAGAGCGCCGCCTCGACGCCGTCGTCTATCGTGCGAAGTTCGTGCCCACGATCTTTGCCGCGCGGCAATTCGTGAACCACGGCCATGTCAAGGTCAACGGCAAGCGCGTGAACATCCCCTCCTACCAAGTGAAGGAGGGCGATGTGCTCGAGATCGGGCAGAAGGCCAAGGACATGGCCCTGGTGATCGAGGCGCAGCAGTCGGCCGAGCGGGACGTGCCCGAATATATCGAGGCCGATTTCTCCAAGGGCAAAGCCACCTTCGTGCGCATGCCGGCCCTCTCGGACGTACCCTACCCGGTGCAGATGGAACCGAACCTAGTTATCGAGTACTACGCAAAGAACTGATCCCTCCGAATGTTCGGGGAAACCCGTTGGGGCCCTCATGGGGCGGTCGGCTGCACTACAGTCGACCGCCCTTTGCTTTAGCGCTCTCGCTTGGGGCGCGGAATGCCGGAAGCTCTGCCAACAGGCACGGGAAACGTCATCCTGAGGACCCTGAACCGCAGGTGCCCTCACAGCCATTGGCCTAAGCACCGCGCATGCGCGTGTCAGCGGCAGGCGTCGCCCAGTTGAAGACACCGGACCGACCGGCGCGGACGTCCGGGTCATGGGCGAACGCGGTGCAATCATCTACAGGGCCGACACCTCGGAGGTCGGCGAGGTCACCCGCTGGACGAACCCTGCGACCGGGGCAAGCGGGCGGATCGGAGCGAATCAGCATGACGGCGTCAGCGCGAGCGTCGCCCATCTCTTCAGCACAGTCACCACCGTAACGGAGCAACTCGTCCAAGCCCGCCGATGCCGCAACGCCGAGGGCAAACAGATGCTTGCGCCGACGTGAGGCGGCGTTCAGTCCCATTTTGATCGGGAATGAGCCTGTGAGCCAGTCCTGAAGGCGTACCGGCTGCACGAACTAGAATGCGGGGCGATACCGCCGGTCGTTCAGCAATCGCTTTCCGATCCTGCCAATCGAGCATCGAGCAGCCATCAGCGAACCAGCCGAACGCCCTTTGCCGCGCGTGACCACAGACAGGATCTGAAGTGCATCCCGGCACGGCGCGGTGCCCGCCGCGCGCCGCTTTGAAAGCCTGCGGGCACCATCAACGCGCCCTTATCTCATGGGCGCGGTCCGCAGACAGGTCCCCGAAGAAGCAAATGCTGCAGGGCCGTCGAAACCTTCCACAAGCCAAGCCGGATTGGACAGCGAACCTGCGCCCGAGCGCCCCCTCCCACGACAGGATTGCCTGAGTCGCACGAACGAAAAGCTAACGACGCCTCCAGACAACGCATGGGTGTTGCGCTCTACGGCCATGCAGCGTTCGCCGGATCTTAAGGGATTGGACGCTATCCTGACGTGGGAGGGCGCGGAGCCAAGCGTCTTTTAGTGGTCCGACCTAGATGGAACACACCCATTCACGTCATCTGCGGGCTAGATCCGGGGAGCCAGAAGGTCGAATGAATTCAGGGGCTCACAGGAGAACCGGATTGCCGGATCAAGTCCGGCAATGACGGCACCTGATGTTTCCGTCAGACCACTAGTGCGACGCCAAGAGCGCCAAAGGCGCGGATCCGACGACTGTGCGGCCCATCTCATCTCATGCCGCAGCATGCACCACCTGACGCGCAAGGACTGCGCTCACGCCGGTCGATCCTATGCCACGGCTCCGTAACCAAGGCCTCCATCCGAGCAGCCCACAACGCAAATAGACCCCCAGCCCACCGCAACGGTCAGGCGAAATCCCAGATGCCGGGCTCGGTCAGCGTCAGGGTGCCGATGGACACCGCGCTCGCCTCGTTCTCAGGGCTCCGCGCAAAGTCTCGCGCCACGTTCTGGCGGGCATAGCCCGAGGCGAGACTGCCGAGCCAGAAATCCTCGCCCGCCTCGTCGGGCACTCGGCCGAAGGTCGACTCGTAGAGGGCCAGCAAGAACGTTGCGTCATCGATCTCATCGAATGCCCCCTGCAGCCCCGCGAACTCCGCGCTCCGCAGCAGCGCATCGGTGACCGCGAACTCGCTGAACCCCGCTTCGCGCTCGTCGACGTAGAAGTTCAGCCCCTCGGTGTCCGCCTGCCGCCCGAGGATCGCTTCGTAAAGAAGAGCAACCGTCCGCACCTCGTCGGCCGAGAGCGTGCGCCCCCCGTCATAGACGATGCGCGTGGTGCCCCCTTCTTCGAACGCGCCGAAGAGGAGCGGATCGAGTTCCTCAAGGATCGTCACGCGCGCCTCGTTCCCGGACGGATCGCCGACCCGCACCACCGTCTCGCCGCCCCCGATCTCAAGGCCGAAGGGCTCGCCGAGCGGGCCATTCACCACGATCGTGTCGCCCGTTCCCCAGTCGAGGACCGTCGTGCGGTCGAGCTCCGCGATCGTACCAATCAGAAAATCAGGCGATCCAGCGCCCGGCCCCACCGTATCCCGCGTATCGCCTGCGAAACCGAACACATCGATGCCCGTGTAAGTGCCGAGCGCCACCACGTTCTCGGCGCCATCCACACTGGGTGCGGCCAGCGCCTCAGCCTCAGGCAGCGCGTCCGTCGCCTCGTCGCCCACCGCCCGGCCGAAGGGCAGGAAGGCCTGCTCGAAGAGCTCCGTGCGCACCCCTTCGCGCAGCGTCTCCCCGCCTGAGCCATCGGGCGCATAGGCCGCGAGCGCGTTCTCGACCGTCAGCAGCAGCGTCGCGAAGTAATCGTAGAGCTCCTCCTCGACCAGCAGCGTGCGAAAGAAGCTGTCGACGCGCCCGTTCGGACCGAACCGGTCGCGATCCGCCTCGACGATCAGCGTCGGGAAAAAGCCCGCCAGCGTCTCGAGCGAGGGACGATCCGCCGTCTCGAGCGCCGCACTGTCCACCGCCAGGGTCAGGAGATCGGGCGAATGGAGGGTGATCGCGTCGCCGTCGCCGAGATCGATCACCGTGTCCCGCCGCGGCTCTTGCGGGATGTTGATGAGCGGGCTCGCGGTCAGGTAAAGCTCCGGCACGAAGCTGCCTTCGAGGCGCTGCGTCTCCACAAGCCCCGCCGCGGCATCGAGGGGCCCAAGCGTCGGCTGCCAACCGAAGGAGGCGAGATCGAGCCCCGGAAACGCGTCCGCGACGATCTGGTTGGCGAGATCCCGCAACTCGGGCAGAAACGTCTCTTCGGCATAAGGGGCGGGATCGAACACCACCGCCGGCACGCCCAGCGCCGCCGCCACATAGGCCGCGAGCGCGCCGCCAAGCGAATGGCCCGTCACCGTGATCTCAGCACCGGGGTTCGCCGCCGCCGTCTCCAGCACGAGCTGGATCGCCTCCTCCGCCTGGGCGCGCACGACCCCCTCGCCATCCTCCGCCAGCTCCTCCACCGGATCGCCGAGCAGGCTGAAGAAATCGAGCACACCGGACAGCGCATCCGCCTCGAAATTGCCGAAGCCGAGCACGTCCTCCAGAAACTCCTCGAAACCTCCCGCATCGTCGACGAAGCCCGAGACCGTCGCACCGCCATCCTGGAAATAGCCGAACAGGCTCTCGGTATCGCGATCGACGTTCGCCTCGTCGATCAGGCCGAACTGGTTGTTGTCGAGCGCGTCGAGAAACCGGCCGAATTCGGTCCCACGAAACGCCACGACAATCTCGTTCGCAGTGCTGTCCGTGTAGATATTGGCCTCGAACCCGCTCGACTGCGTGACGGTCGCATTGCGCAACAACGCCGCCTCGTTGCGCGGCCCTTCGACCTCGAAGCGCGGAAATTCGAGCTCCACCGCCGGATCGGCGAAAGTCCGGCTGTCGGGATCGTTCGTCCGGTTCCTGGCGTCATAGGCGTCGAGCGCCATCCAGGCGTATTCGCGCGTGCTAACGGTCATCTCGGTCGCTCTCCGGCTTTGCGTCGGTCGGGTCTCTAGCATTCAAAACGCAGGACCGCACCGGCGCCGTCGCGTCCACTTCACAGCGACCGCAAAACAGCCTTCGCCAGATCGCAATGGCCATCATGGGCCCACCGGGGTAGCGTGCGCGCCGGAGGAAAACCCGATGCATACGCCCACGACGCCCGGCCCCACGCCCGAGGCCGATATCCTCGCGGCCAAGCGGGGCGTGCCCGTCGGCGATGTCGCGCATCTGCCTCGCTGGCGCCGACCCGAAGTTCTGCTGATGGTGATGGCGCTCGCCTCGCCGCTGGCCTTCGCGACCTGGATGGCACTTCTCAATAACTTCGTGGTCGAGAAGGCGGCCTTCGACGGGCTCGATATCGGCATCCTGCATGTCGCGCGAGAGATCCCGGGCTTTCTCGCCTTCCTCGTGATCTGGATCCTGTTGTTCATGCGCGAGCAGGTCTTGGCCTATGCCGCGCTCATTCTGCTCGGCCTCGGCACGGCGATCACGGGCGATCTGCCCTTCTTCTGGGGGCTGATCTTCACGACCGTGTTCTCCTCCATCGGCTTTCACTACTACGAGACGGTCAACCAATCGCTGCAACTCCAGTGGCTGCCCAAGCACCGCGCGCCCGAAGCGATCGGGCGTATTCGCGCCGCGCAATCTGTCGGTAGCCTGATCGTCTTCGGCGGGATCATCGCCGCCTGGCACGCCTTCGACGTCCCCTACACCACCGTCTACTGGACTGCTGGCCTCGCCTGCGCGGGCATCGCCGTCTTCTGCTGGATCGCCTATCCCCGGTTCGAGGGCCCGGTCGTCCAGAACAAGAAGATGATCCTGAGAAAGCGCTACTGGCTCTACTACCTGCTCGAATTCATCGAGGGTGCGCGCCGGCAGATCTTCATCGTCTTCGCGCCCTTCATGATGGTCGAGCATTTCGAGCTCGAGGTGCATGAGGTCACGGGTCTCATGCTCGTGAACTACCTGATCGTGATCTGGTTCGCGCCCGTCGCCGGCCGGCTGATCCAGCGCTATGGGGAGCGATTGGCGCTCTGTGCGGAGTATTCCGGCCTCTTCATCGTCTTCAGCCTCTATGCCGGGATCTACTTCTTCGAGTGGGGCGTGTGGCTCGCGATGGCGCTCTACATCATCGACCATATGCTGTTCAGCCTGGCGATCGCGCATAAGACCTACTTCCAAAAGATCGCGGATCCGGCGGATCAGGCGCCGACGGCGGCTGTCTCCTTCACGATCAACCACATCGCCGCCGTGACGTTGCCGGCCCCGCTTGGCCTTTTGTGGCTCGCCTCCCCAGGTGCGGTCTTCGGGCTTGCCGCAGCGCTCGCCGGCATGTCGCTCATCCTCGCGATCATCGTGCCGCGCCACCCGGAAGAAGGCCGAGAGACCATCTTCACCAAGGGGGCCGCCCCGCCCACAAGCCAATCTGCGGCACAGCCGGCGGAGTAGCGCGTGGCGACGGAACAGGCCGGCAGCCCGGGCCGCTTCACCCAGGGCTCCACCATGCGGCACGTGGCCGTGATGACGGGGACGAGCGCCGTGGGCCTCATGGCGCTCTTTCTCGTGGACGCGCTCAACCTCTTTTACATCTCGCTGCTGGGCCAAGAGGAGCTAGCGGCCGCCATCGGCTTCGCCGGCACGCTGCAGTTCTTCCTGGTCTCGGTTTCCATCGGGCTCGCGATCGCGGCCTCCGCCACCGTCAGCCGGGCCATCGGCGCCGGCGACCGGGAGGCTGCGCGCGCCAAGGCGGGCACGGCCCTCGCGGTCCTCGTCTCGGCCCTTGTCGTGGTCGCAGCCCTCGCCTTCACGTTCCGCGCCGAGGCCCTCTCCCTCCTCGGCGCCACAGGCCGCACCGCGGCGCTGGCAGAGCGGTTCCTGGGCTTCGTGCTGCCCTCCCTGCCCCTTCTCGGCATCGCCATGGTCACGGGCGGGCTCCTGCGGGCGGAGGGGGCTGCACGGCTCGCCATGACGGTCACGCTCTCGGGTGGCGCGCTCGCCGCGGTGCTCGACCCGATCTTCATCTTCGCGCTCGGCCTCGGGCTCGACGGCACGGCCATCGTTGCCGTCATCAACCGCTGCTTCATCGCGGGGCTCGGGATCTACTTCGTCACGCGCGTGCACAACCTGCTCGGCGCGCCTGCGCGCGCGACGCTCGCGGCCGATATGCGCGCCCTCCTCGCCATCGCGGGCCCGGCCGTGGCGACGCAGATCAGCACACCCTTCGGCCTCGCTTACCTGACCCGCACCGTGGCCGAGTATGGCGACGACGCAGTGGCGGGCTGGGCCGTGATCGGCCGCGTCGGCACGGTCGCCTTCGGCGGGCTCTACGCCATGTCGGGCGCCGTGGGACCGATCTTCGGGCAGAACGCCGGTGCGGGCCTGCCCGGGCGCCTGCGCGCCACTTACCGGAGCGCGCTCATCCTCGCCGCGGGCTATGTCATCATCGTCTGGGCGCTCTTGTTCCTGGCGAGCGAGCAGCTCATCCGCGGCTTCGGCGTCACGGGCGCGGGGGCCGAGGTCGTCCGCGCCTTCACGACCTATGGCGCAGGCGCCTTCCTCTTCACAGGCTGGCTCTTCGTCTCGAACGCCGCCTGCAACAATCTCGGCCGTCCTCTCTGGTCCACGGGCTTCAACTGGGGCCGCGACGCCGGCGCGATCCCCCTCCTCGCCGCCCTCGCCGGCGCCGGGGTCCTGACGCTCGGCCCCCAGACCGCCGTCGCCGTCCAATCCCTCGCAACCCTCATCGTCGGCCTGACCGCCGTCCTCGTCACCGGCCGCTATCTGCGCAAGGCAGCGCTCGCGCCCAAGGGCGACCCCATCGCGAGCCCCATTCCGGGCGTCTTGCCGAGCGCCGAGCCCGCGCCCTTCGCCTCCGGCCGGTCCGCGATCCTGGGCCCGGCGGACGAACGCGACCCAAAACCGGATCGCTAGCCCCCGGGGACTCTCCTGCGGACTCCCCTGGGGACTGGCGGAGCGTGGGCCAAGGCGCTACGTACCCGGCCGATGCGCAGATCGACGCAGGCACTATCTTAGCCACGAGAGGACCTGAGAAGGACCGGCTCCATGCCACAGATTACCTTTGTCGAGCACAACGGCACCGAGCACAAAGTCGACGTCGCCGACGGGCTGACGCTCATGGAAGGGGCGATCAGCAACAACGTCCCCGGCATCGACGCCGATTGCGGCGGCGCCTGTGCCTGCTCCACTTGCCATGTCTACGTCCACGCGGACTGGATCGACCGGCTGCCGGAGAAGGAGGACATGGAAGTCGACATGCTCGACTTCGCCTATGAGCCGAACGAGACCTCGCGCCTGACATGCCAGATCAAGGTCACCGAAGCCCTCGAAGGCCTGATCGTGACCATGCCGGAGCGCCAGATCTGAGCGTCCGCCCCAAGCAACGCGCCGCAGCGATCGCGGGCCTGGCACTCCTCCTCGCCACAGGCGCTGAGGCTTGCGACTACCCGGCGGGCCCGCCCGACGCGGGTGCTGCGCATCACGCGGGCCCGGGCATCGTTTGGGCCGCGTACTCCGATCAGACGACGCGCTATGCCCATGGCGTCCTCGGCGACGCGGTCGAGGCCGGGACCCTGCGCGCCCGAACCGTATCGCGCGACGGGGAAACGACCGGGCCCTGCGAGACCGCCTTCACCCTGCCTCGACACCGGGTCTTCGAGGACATCACCCCGCGCCTCGCCGATGTGACGGGCGACGGGCTCTCGGACGCAATCGTCATCGAATCGGATATCGCCAAGGGCGCGCAGCTCGCCATCTACGGCCTCCGCGACGGTGCGCTCGCAAAGATCGCCGCCACCCCCTTCATCGGCAGGGCCAACCGATGGCTCGCCCCCGCCGGCATCGCCGATTTCGACGGCGACGGCGTGCTAGACGTCGCCTATGTCGAGACACCGCATATCGGAGGCACGCTACGCCTTTGGTCCTTCGCGGGCGGAGAAGCGCGCGAGATCGCGGCCCGCCCCGGCTACTCCAACCATCGCATCGGCGAGAACTGGATCAGCGGTGGGCTGCGCGATTGCGGGGATGGCGCGGAAGGCGGGCCAGAGATCGTGCTTGCGAACGCTTCGTGGTCCGGCACGCATATTGCTAGACTTGGCGGCAACGGGATCGAAGATATCATATTCGCAACGAATGCCCGTCCCGAAACGCTGGAGGCCGCCCTCGCATGCCAACCAACCGCCCGCTGATCGGCGTCACCGCCAACGCTCACCGCATCAACGACACCTATGATGCGCAGGTGACGGGTACTCGGTCGCTGGAGGCGGTGTATGAGGCGGCGGGCTGCTGGCCGATCATGATCCCGGGCCTTGGCGGTGCGGCGTCGACCGAGGAGCTTCTGGATCTCCTCGACGGCCTGGTGCTGACGGGCGCGCGCCCGAATGTTCATCCCGAGGAGTATGGCGAGGGCGACGACGGCCGCCACGGGCCCTTCGACCGCGGACGCGATGCGGTGACCTTGCCGCTCATTTGCGCGATGGTGGCGGCGGGCAAGCCCGTCTTCGGCGTCTGCCGCGGCATCCAGGAGATGAACGTGGCCTTCGGCGGCACGCTCCACCCAGAGGTGCGGGACGAGCCGGGGCGCATGAACCACCGCATGCCGCCAGACGAGAAGGACGCGACCATCATCTTTCGTAAGCGCCACAAGGTACGGCTCGCGGCGGGCGGGGCGTTCGCGAAACTCTATGGCAGCGCGGATCTGCTGACGAACTCGCTCCACGGCCAGGCGGTCTGGACGGCCGGAGAGCGCGTGGTGCTGGAGGGCTGGGCGGAAGACGGCACGGTGGAGGCCATCTCGATCGCGGGCGCCCGGCGCTTCGCCCTCGGCGTCCAGTGGCACGCGGAGTATGAGCCGGTCGAAGACCCGATGCACCGCAGACTGTGGGAAGCCTTCGGCGAGGACGCCCGCGCTGCCAGAGCCGAACGAGACCTCGCCCCAACACCCCGCCGCGCGATGTGAGGGCCACAGGCGCCGGTGGGGGCTGGGGGCCAGGCCACCCGATGTCTGCACCATCGCTCCCCGGTGCAAGCCCGAATCAAGCGGCTGCGTCGTCTCAGTGACAGCGGCCATTGCTGGATGCGACCGTCTCCCGAGCGCCCCCACCCACGACAGGTTTGGCGCGCAACGATGAAGATTGAGCGAACGCTGCCTGCTCGCTCCGCGCAACGCCTAGGCTCCAACCTCATGACCAGCTGGCGACGGTGCCGGCGATGGCGACGGCGGCGAGGAGGTTGTGGGCGAGCCTGTCCAACTGGGTGGCGATGCGGCGCCGATCCTCCAGTCTCGAGAAGGTCCGCTCGATCACACTGCGCAGCCGGAAGGCACGGCGGTCGAAGGGATGATGTCGCTTGCGCGTCGGATCGTTCGAGATGACCGCAGCCGGCGCAGGGCATCGCTGTCATAGGCTGTATCGGCGAGGCAGTGGGTCGGGGCAAAGGTGCCGACCAGCTCGGCCGCGACGGGGCATCGCCGCGGTGGCCTGGCCGAACGATCAGATATCTCGGTCGGCCGTGTTCGTCGACGATGGCGTGGGTCTTGGTGGGGCGCCCGCCCCGGGATCGGCCGATGGCCTGGAGGTTCGCCATCGTCTCGCGGACCGATGGCGTTCCGATGGCTTACCCCCCTTTTTCCACCAGCCGCCGAACGGTGCGCCTGCACATGCGTCGCGTCGATCATCAGCGCGGCAAGCGGCCCGCCTCCCTCCGCGAGGCGCGTGAACACGCTCTCCCAGACGCCTTTCGCCGCCCATCGTAGGAAGCGGTTGTACAGCGTTTCCAGGGCTTACGTGTCCTCACCGTTGCCATGGTCCCCTTTAACTCTGCGGCCCGTAGCAGGCAGGCGCGTCCTTCCAGCGGCAATCCGAGCGCAGCACGTGGATGATCCCGCTGATCACCCGGCGGTCATCGACACGCAGCACACCGCGTGTGTCCGTCGGTAGCAGCGGCGCGAGACGGGCGAACTATACTTCGCTGAGCCAAAGCGCCGATCCGGCCATGGCAAACGCCCTTCCAGGAGCTTGAATAAGACCCAGGCGAACATGGAAACCGCATTTATTGGTCGGAAGGCTAACGCGAACTCTCGTACGGCGCCCTAACGTCATGCCCGGGCTCGACCCAGCAGTCCAGCATCCCGCGCGGCAGTTGGATCCAACCGATTTCCCAGTTTCCAGGGCCGAGCCAACGGATTACGGGAAGGGGTTCGTTCCGCCCGATCCGAACCGAGCCGAACCGCCGGGGAAGCGCTACTCTGCGGCCGTCCGCATCATTTCAGCGCCATCGAGCGCCAGCCAGCCTTGTGCCTCGCTGCGCACGATTGCCTCGATCATGTCGATATGCGCCTCGTCGTCGTTCAGGCACGGGATGTAGTGGAAGTGCTCACCGCCCGCCTCCTCGAACGCTTCTTTGATCTCTTCGTTGATCTCTTCCAGCGTCTCGACACAATCCGACGAGAAGCCAGGCGCCATCACGGCGATGGACTTGTGGCCCTCCTCGGCAAGCTTCGCCACATACTCGACCGTGTAGGGCGTCAGCCATTCCTCCGGCCCGAAACGGGACTGGAACGTCGTGTGCAGCTCGCCCTTCTGCCAACCGAGCTTCTCGGACAGAAGCCGCGAGGTCTTCTGGCAGAGGCAGTGATAAGGATCGCCCTTCATGAAGTACGACTTCGGCAGCCCGTGATAAGAGGTCACGAGCGCCGTCGGCCGCTCATCGAGCTCCGCGTAGAACCGCGTGACCGACTCGGCGAGCGCCGAGATGTAGAGCGGGTGATCCTGATAGGACGGCACCGTCCGCACCGAGGGCTGCCAGCGCAGCTTCATCAGCGTGCGGAACATCTGATCGTTGGCCGTGCCCGTCGTCGCCGCTGCGTAATGCGGGTAGAGCGGGAAGAACACGATCCGGTCGCAGCCCTGATCGGTCATCTTCTTGACCACGCTATCGGTCGACGGATTGCCGTAGCGCATGCAGAAATCGACCACGACCTCCTCACCAAAAGCCGCCGTCAGCCGGTCGCGCAGCTTGTCCGTCTGCGCCCGCGTGATCGTGCGGAGCGGGCTCTCGTCCAGCTCCTCGTTCCAGATCCCGCGATAGGCCTCGCCCGAAGAGAAAGGCCGCTTGGTCAGCACGATCGTCTGCAGGATCGGCTGCCAGAGCGCCGAGGGCCATTCGATCACGCGCTTGTCCGAGAGGAACTCGTTCAAATAGCGCCGCATCGACCAATAGTCGGTGTTGTCGGGCGTGCCGAGATTGGCGAGCAGAATGCCAATGCGCCGCTTCGGGACGGGCGGATGGTCCGCCTCGGCATGCGCAAGACGACCTTCGCCCGCCATATCCTGCTGGGCTTGCGTCCTGTCGAGCATCCTATTCTCCCGGTGGCGAATGGCTGACGCTAAAATATTGCCAAAGCGCCCTGAATCAAACGCCCGAATTGCGACGAAATGGCTGTCATCGGCCCGACAGCTGCGGGTCGTGGCCACGATGAACAGGCGAAACCGCAGATTGTGCCGTTTCGCCAGTCATCCCAGTGCCCAACACGGTGCAACAGTGCCGATCGCGAACAGTAGAAAGATCGAACCCTTCGGTGGCGAAGATGAGCCCGATCGCCGCGGGAAGGGGCGCCCTCGCGCCCATTCTGCGGCCAGTTCGCGCCCAGTTCGCGCCTTCGCAGCGGCCTCAGGTCGCAAGCTCGCGCTCGATCCGTGTGAGCGTCTGTGTCCAACCCTCTTGGAACGCCTCGGGCGTGTAGCGGATGCGGCGGTGATGAACGGTCACGAGGCAGCCTTTGGCCGAAGCCTCGAACAACACCTCGACCTCCGTCTCGTTGCCGAGGACGCCCGCCGCATCCTCATGAGCCCAGGACTGCACAATGCGCCGGTTCGGCTCGATCGCCTTGATCAGGCCCACCATGCGGAAGGTCTCGCCCGAGGGGTTCCGTGCCTTCGAGAACCACGCGCCGCCGGGCCGGGCGTCGAAGGCCATCTCCAGATTGGTCATCCCGTCGATGCCGAACCAGCGCATCATGGCTTGCGGATCGATCCAGAGCGCGAAGACACGCTCCGGCGGCGCCGCGATATCGCGGGTGATGGTAAGCTCCGTCGTCTCAGGGATCGCGGTCTCGGTCGTCATCGGGGTTCTCCTCTGCCAGATCCTGAAGCCGATCCAAGGCGCCGTCCCAGAAGGCGCGATACTCCGCGAGCCAGGCGTCGAGGGCGCGAAGCCCGTCAGGCACCAGCTCGCAGATCCGCTCACGCCCCTTGGCCCGCCGCCGGATCAGCCCCGCGCCTTCCAACACGCCCAGATGCTTGGTCACGCCCGGCTGGGTCAGCGGCAGTCGCTCGACGATACGGCCAACGGTCAAAGGCTCGCGCCTCAGCCAGGCGAGGATCTGCCGGCGGTGCGGATCCACAAGCGCTGCGAAGACATCGGGAAGTGGGTCGGTGCGGTTCATGACCTGTACATAGCTATAGAGTTATATGATTCTCAAGTTATATATTGTCGTCCTTCCCCGCTTTCTCACCCGCCGGCCGCTCTTCGGTTCCCAGCGCATCGGCCAAGCGCATGCGCGCGCTGCCAGGCCGCAGGGGTTGCGGTTGCTCGGGCCCGGGCGACCAGCCGGTGAGGTATACGAGCTCGATCTCCGCCCGCACCCGCCCATCGGCAAGACCATGGGTCTCGGCGTAAAGCTCTGCTGCCCGCTCGAAAATCGCGCGGCGGGAGAAGCTGCGCGGCCTCGCTTCAAGCACATTGGTCTCCCCCATGACGCGCAGATCGCGCATCAACGCCCAGGCATCCGCATAGGTGAGCGTCAGCCGCTCGCTATCCGCCACCGGCATCACGAGGCCCGCGCGCTGCAAGAGGCTGCCGAGATCGCGGATCTCTCCCATCGGCGCCACGCGTGGGCGCAACCCGCCGGAAATCTCGGCCTCGGCTGTCGCAAGCGCCGCGCGCAGCCCCGCCAGTGTCTCGCCGCCGCCAGCGACCGCGATCAGCAAACCATCGGGGCGGAGCGCGAGGCGAAGCTGCACGAGATGCCCGACCGGATCCTCGAGCCAATGGAGAAGCCCGGCCGAAAGTGCCAGATCCGCCTGGCCCGCATCGAAACCCAACGTCTCCCCAGTCCAAGCCCGCGCCTCTGCCTTCGGCAACACGGTCTCGGCCGCACCCAGTATGCTGGGCGAGGGATCGGTCATCGTGAGCCCCGCGCCCGTGGCGCCGAGCGCGCCCGGCAAGGCCGCGCTCATCGCCCCGGCCCCTGTCCCCGCCAGGACGGCCGTGTCGAAGGTCCGCGCGACATCGCCCACACGCTCAGCGATCGCGCGTGCGGCATGGCGCATCAAGAAGTCGCCATGCCCCGCATAGCCCAACCGGCAGGCACGCTCCCGGCCACGAATCCAGGCTGTCGCGTCGAAAAGCGGGGGTTTGCGTTGCGCTTCCATGGCATTCTCGGTGACACTACGTGCCGGGCGCCGCAAGGCACCCGCCGATGCAGGAGGTGCGCCGATGACGGTGCGGGTGGGCATGACGGAGGAGACGACGACTGCCGGGCCTACGGGCCCGCTCTCGACGGCTGCCTCGGGGCTCCGCGATCTTCTCTTCCCGCCCGAATGCCCGGCCTGCCGTGCGGAGACTGCGACTGCAGACGGCCTTTGCGCACGCTGCTTCGCCGATACGCAGTTCCTCGCGGGCCCGGCTTGCGTGCAATGCGCCCGGCCCGAGCCGCGACTCGCGGCACCCGATCCCGACTATCGCTGCGACCGATGCCTAGCGGCCCCACCGGCCTGGGACCGGGCGGCGGCGGTGGCGCTCTATGGCGGCGCGATGCGGCGTCTCGTCCTCGGGCTCAAGCACGGCGACAGGCTCGACACCGTGCCGCTCCTCGCCCGTTGGATGGCCGCATCGGGCGCGCATCTTCTCCGCGACGCGGATCTCCTCGTGCCCATCCCGCTGCACTGGACGCGCCGCCTCAAACGCCGCTTCAACCAATCGGCCGAGCTTGCCCGTGCCGTCGCGCGCGAAGCGGGACGCGCCGGAGACAGCGCGGGGCACAGCGCTGGGCACACAACCCCGGTCAGCGCACCCGACATCCTGAGGCGCATCCGCCGCACGGCGAGCCAAGAGGGTCGCAGCCGGTCCGAGCGGCGGCTCAATATGATCGGCGCCCTCGCGGTCCGCCCGGGCGCAGCCGCACGCGTCGCGGGCCGCCATGTGGTGCTCATCGACGATGTGATGACCTCGGGCGCGACGCTCGACGCCGCAGCAAGCGCGCTGCGCACCGCCGGCGCCGCCCGTGTTGACGCGCTCGTTATCGCCCTGGCGAAAGGCCGAGAAGCCGACTACTTCCCAGCCTTAACCGATGGGCACGCCGCGCCGGCAACCGACCCGCGCCGCGAGGGAGACAGGCCATGAGCACGAAGACCGAGGAAACTGGCAGCGGCAGCGCCGGCGTCGAGATCTACACGACCCCGATTTGCCCCTATTGCATGATGGCCAAGCGGCTCCTGAACCGGAAGAACATCCCCTTCAGCGAAGTCAATGTGATGGGCAACCGCACGGCGAAGGCGGAGATGATGGAGCGCGCCAACGGCGGCCACACGGTGCCGCAGATCTTTATCGGCGGACGTCACGTGGGCGGCTGCGACGATCTCTACGCCCTCGAAGAAGCGGGCAGTCTCGACCCGCTCCTGAGCGGCGTGACCTGAAGACGATGGCGGCCGACAGCAGCCAGGGCCAGCGCGTAGAGGAGGGGTGCTGCGAAGGGGGTCGAAAGCTGCAGGTCGGGCTCGTGCAGCTCACCTCTTCCGACGGTCCGGCCGCCAATCTACCGGTGACCGAAGCGATGGTGCGCGAGGCGGCTGCGTCGGGCGCGGAGCTGGTGCTGACGCCCGAAGTCACGAACTTCGTGTCCGCCAGCCGCACGCGCCAGGACGAGGTGCTGAAGACCGAGGCGGAGGATCCGACACTCGCGCGCCTCCGCGCCGTCGCGGCCGAGACGGGCATCTGGCTCTCGATCGGGTCGCTCGCCTTGCGCGAGCCGATCGAGGGCGACGACCGCTTCGTCAACCGCCAGTTCCTGGTGGCACCCGACGGCTCAATCGCCGCGCGCTATGACAAAATCCATATGTTCGACGTCGAGATCGGGGGCGAAGAGAGCTATCGCGAGAGCGCAGGGTATCGCCCCGGGACGCGCGCCGTGGTGGCGGATACGTCCTTCGCCCGGCTCGGGCTTTCGATCTGCTACGACATGCGCTTCCCGGCGCTTTACCGCGCACTGGCCGAGGCCGGTGCTCAGATCCTGCTCGCGCCAGCGGCCTTCACCGTACCGACAGGGAGGGCGCATTGGGAGGTCCTGCTCAGGGCTCGGGCAATCGAGACCGGCTCATTCGTGCTCTCCGCCGCGCAGACCGGTCGGCACGCCGCATCCCGCGGCCGAGCCCGGGAGACCTGGGGCCATAGCATCGCAATCGCGCCCTGGGGCGAAGTCCTGGCCGAGGCGGGCGTGGCCCCGGGTGTGACGCTCGCGACCCTAGACCTCGCCGCCGTCGCCGCCGCCCGCCACCGCGTCCCAGCACTCAGCAACGCGCGCAGCTTCGCCGCTCCAAAGATGGAGCCGGACAAGCTCACCGCCTGACAGCAACTCTCCGGCCCACGACCCAGAACACCGAGAAGCGGGGCGGACACCATGTGCGCGCCATCTGGGCATCTACCGACAAGGTCTGCCTGAGGCTTATTCTCGCCACCAACCGGTATGTGAGCGCCGCGCCCTCCCACGACATGGTGGCGCAGAAAGCGTTAAGATTTCGCGAGCGCTGCTGGGATGAATGACGCAACGGTGCTTCGCCAGTGCATCAACTCTGAGTTCATGCGAATCACCCCACCATGTCGTGGGTGGGCTTCCGCAGGCAGGTGCTCGCACGAAGCGCCGGACCATCAGATCGAAGAAAGCGGCATCGCGGCTCGTCGCCGCGATCTGTTTCTACGGGGTCTCTTTCGGCCGTCAGTATCCCAACCGCCAACGCTTAACGCTCGGTGGGTAGCGTCAGCGGTTTGTGAGAACGGCGCCGGGGTTCAAAATACCGTTCGGATCGAGCGATGCCTTGATAGAGCGCATCGCCACAAGTTTGGTCGCATCGAGACGATCCGCCAGTGCCGCCGCCTTTACGCGACCGATGCCGTGTTCCGCAGCGAAGGATCCGCCAAGCGCCAGAGCGGCTTCATGGACTTCGGCGCTGCCAAGGCGCCCAGCCTCCAACCAATCCGCTGCGCGCCCGCCTGCTGGAGGGAAAAGATTGTAGTGAAGGTTACCGTCGCCGACATGACCGAAGCAGTTGATCCTGAGATCCGGCGCGACCCGTGCGACGCGCGCCGCAGCATCCTCGATGAAGCGCGGGATGGCAGAGAGGGGCACGGAAACATCATGGCTCGCCACCGCACCCACTTTACGGTTGGCTTCGGGGATCGTCTCGCGGGTCCACCAGAGGGCGTCGCGCTGCGCCTCTGACGCAGCGACCACCCCGTCGCGCACGATGCCCTCCTCCATGGTCGCCGCCATCGCTCCCTCAACCCGCGACGCGAGTCCCCACTCTGCCGGGCCAGTCATCTCGAGAAGCACGCGCCAGGCAGGCGTGTCTGCCAGCGGGTCGCGCCACTCAGGAAAGTGTTCCGCGATGAAAGCCGGGCCTCGGGCCGCCATCAGCTCGAAGGCGCTTAAACCGTCGCCCAGGATCGCGCGCAGCCTGTGCAGAAGGCTCACGGCGGTCGACGGATCCGGCACGGCCAGCATCGCCGTCACGGTCTCGCCCGGCGCCTGGAAGAGCTTCAAGACCGCCGCCGTGATGATGCCGAGCGTTCCCTCCGCCCCAATCAACAGCCCGCGCAGATCATAGCCCATATTGTCCTTGCGCAAGCGCTTCAGCCCGTGATGGACCGACCCATCCGCCATCACCGCTTCGATGCCGAGGCAGAGCTCGCGCGCATTGCCGTAGCGCAGCACCTGAACGCCGCCTGCATTGGTGGCGAGGTTGCCGCCGATGCAGCACGAGCCCTGGCTCGCCATCGCCAGGGGGAAGAGCCGGCCCACCGCCCTCGCGGCCTCCTGCACGGCCTGCAAGGTCACGCCCGCCTCGGCGATCAGCGCGCCGTCCTCCGGTGCCACGTCACGAATGCGGTTCATCCGCTCGAGCGACAGCAGGACGGGAGAGGGTGCCGGCTCCGCTGCCGTGAAGATCTGACCGCCCACAAGGCCCGTACCGCCGGAGACGGGAACAAGCGCGATCCTCCGCGCGTTGAGATGCGCGACCATCGCCGAGACTTCCTCGGTCGAGCGGGGTCGCAAAAGGGCGGCCGCGCGCCCCTGCAGCCGGTCGCGCGGCTCGCGCAGGTAAGGGGCGAGACGCTCCCGCCCCGATGCATCGGCAGGGACCACGAGGCCCGCGGCATCGGTCATCGCCGCCAATGCCTCAAGATCGGCCCCATCGGGCGCGCGCAGCCCCGTCGTGATCAGATCATCCGCCATGGCGCGAACATAGGGCAGCGGCTCGGCCGTCGCCAGCGTGGCGGAGCGAAACCCTTGAGAAGGCATCGCGCCATTCCGCAGCTGCACACTCACGGGCCTTCACCAGGGCGTCAAATGCTCTGGTCGCACCGCCTTCTGCGTTCCATCCTCCTTCGCAACGCTGAGGAAGGAGCATGACAGATGCAGCCGGTGATCGCCCTGACGCTGCCGCCTCTCGCGGCCCTGGCGCTCGTGATCGCACTCGCCTTTCTGCTGGGCACGGGGATGGAGGCCGAGGCGCCGCAAACGACGAGCGGCCTCTCCGGCGACCGGGTGTTCAAGCTCGCATCGGATGAGTGAGCACGGCGCCGTGACCGCCCGCATGGAATGTTGTGAGTGTGCCACCTGCGGCTCGTGGTTCGGTCGAACCACTACTCGCGGGGCGCCGCTGCGCGCTGCAATCGGTCCTTGATCGCGAGGCCAAGCTGCGCTTCGGGAACCCGGGCGACAGCAATGATAGCCCCTGCGCCAAGCGCCTCGTCCAGTCGGCGAAGGGTGGCGAAGAGGCGTCGCGCAGCCTCCGACAGATCACCAGCTTCCGACAGCGACGCCCTCAGCGATGCGCGCCACGCCTCCGGCGGATCGGCACCAAAACCGAGCCAGGCCTCACCGGGTTCCGGTGCGACGGCGTCGAGCCTGAGCCGGGCCCTCGGCGCGTAATGGCTCACCATCATCCCCGGTGCCTCCAACGACGGCCCGCCCGAACCAGCCTCCAGGGTCAAGGCGCAACCCGCGACGCTTGCGATGTCCTCGACGGGGACGCCGCCTGGCCGGAGAAGCCGCAACGATGCTTCCGGCTGCCGAGGATCGCCCGGTGCGAGGATTGTCGATTCGAGCCCGACCGTCGTCGGTCCGCCGTCGAGGACGGCCGCAATCCTGCCAGCGAGACCGGTCTCTTCGTCCATCACATGCGCGGCTTCGGTCGGGCTGACCCTGCCCGATGGGTTTGCCGAGGGCGCCGCCACCGGGCATCCAGCCTCGCGCAGCAGCGCCTGAGCGACATCCCCCGCCGGCACACGCACCCCGACACTCGGCAGCCCCGCGGTGACAGCGGGCGCCAGAATGTCCTGCCGCAGCAAAGGCAGGACAAGGGTCAGCGGCCCGGGCCAGAAAGCCTCGGCCAACCGCATCGCCATCGGTCCGAAGCGAGCGATCTCGGCGGCCGCCTGCAGATCCGCCACATGCACGATCAAGGGGTTCGCCGATGGCCTGCCCTTGGCCCGATAAACCTCTGCCACAGCCTTGGGCGAGCGCGCATCGGCGCCGAGGCCGTAGACAGTCTCCGTGGGGAACGCCACGAGCTTTCCTGCGCGCAAAAGCGACGCCGCCTCGGCGATGCCCGGAGGATCGGCCGCCAGGAGACGCGTGCGCCCGATGGCGCTCATGCCCCAAACACAAGCGCACGGGTCTGTGACCGCGCCGATCTGCCCGCACCGTCACCCCTGGCCGCCATCATCCGCAAGATGTACTCCCTTAACCATCGCCCCCCGCCTATAGCGCGCCGCGCCGCGGCCAGGCGAGAGGCCGCATTGGGACGCGCCGCGAGAGCACGCCCAGGGAGCCGAACGAAACGCCCGGAGGAGCGCCCATGAGCTATCTCGTCCCCACCGCCGAGATGGAGCGCCTCGCCCGACGCCTCGGCCACGATCGCCTGGCCGAGACCGAGCGTTTTGCCGAGGCCACGCCCGATATGCGGAGCGCGATCCTGACGGAGGCGGCCAAGCTCGCCGAGGAGGTCATGGCGCCCCTCAACCGCGGCAGCGACCTCGAGGGCGCGCGGCTCGAAAACGGCGTCGTGCGTTGCTCCCCGGGTTTCGATGCCTGCTATCAGGCGATCGCCGAGGGTGGCTGGGTCGGTCTGACCGCGGATCCCGAGCATGGCGGGATGGGCCTGCCCCGCTCGCTCAGCGTCATGGTAAACGAGATGATGTCCTCGGCCTGCCTCTCGCTCTCGCTTTGCACACTCCTTTCCGGCGGGCAGATCGAGGCGCTGGAAGCCCATGGCGCGCCCGAGCTGAAGGCGCTTTACCTGCCCAAACTCACCTCAGGCGCCTGGACGGGCACCATGAACCTGACAGAGCCGCAGGCGGGCTCGGATGTCGGCGCGTTGCGGACCAAGGCCGAGCCCGCCGGCGACGGCACCTACCGCATCACGGGCCAGAAGATCTGGATCTCCTGGGGCGATCATGACGTGGCCGAGAACGTGGTGCATCTGGTGCTCGCCCGCCTGCCTGGCGCCCCCGCGGGCTCGAAAGGCGTCAGCCTCTTCCTCGTGCCGAAACGCATTCCGGACGCAGACGGCAAACCGGGCGTCGCCAACAGCCTTCAAACCGTCAGCCTCGAGCACAAGATGGGCCTCCACGGCTCGCCCACCTGCGTGATGGCCTTCGAAGGCGCCACGGGCTGGCTCGTCGGCGAGGAGAACCGCGGCCTCGCCTGTATGTTCACCATGATGAACAACGCGCGCCTGCAAGTCGGGATCCAGGGCGTCGGCATCGCCGAGGCCGCAACCCAGGCCGCGCTCGCCTGGAGCATGGACCGCGTGCAGGGGCGCACACTCGACGGCTCGGCCGCCATCGTCGGCCATGCCGATGTGCGCCGCATGCTGATGACGATGAAGGCGCTCACGCGAGCGGCCCGCGCGATCTGCTACGATTGCGCCTTCTCGCTCGACATGGCAGGCGCCGCCGCCGACCCTGCGGCCCGTGAGGCCCATGCACGGCGGGGCGCGCTCCTGACACCCATCGCCAAGGCCTACGGGACCGATACAGGGATCGAGGTCGCGAACCTCGCCATCCAGGTCCATGGCGGCGCGGGCTATGTCGAGGATACGGGGATTTCGCAATATCTCCGCGACGTGCGCATCACGGCGATCTACGAAGGCACGAACGGCGTGCAGGCGATGGACCTTGTTGGCCGCAAGCTCGCAGGCGATGGCGGTGCAGCGGCGCTGTCGCTGACAGCCGAGGCTGCGGCCGTGGCCGAACGGGCGTCAGGCGGGCCCTTGGCACCGCTGGGCAAGGCGCTGGGAGATGCCGCGGCCGAGGCCAAGGCGCTGACCCGTCTCTTGGCGAGCGCCGATGAGGGAGATCGCGGGGCGGCGGCGACCCCCTATCTCCGGGTCTGCGCCCTGGTCCTCGGCGGCACGGCACTGCTGCGCGCGGCACTCGAGGACGGTGGCGCGGAAGATCTGGCCCTGGCCCAGTTCCACATCCAACAACTCCTCCCAGCGATCACCGGTCACGCCGCCGCCGCCCGTGCCGGCGCCAGGCCGCTCTACGCCCTCGACGCCGAGAAGCTGACCGCCACCGTGTGATCTCGGGGCGAGACGCAGCGGGTCGAGGTCTTGCGGCGAGCGCGGCAGCCTAGCGCCGCACCAGCCCGTCGCGACCGGCGCCGGTGGTGCAACCAGCATGAAACGAACCCGTACGGGTCCCCCTTGGCCATGACACGGTGGGCCAGAAAACCCCGGTACTTCAATCAGTCGGCGGCACGCTGCAGTGTCGTAGAGACGCCTAGCACCTGTCATTGCCGGGCAGGAAGGACGCGCCGATCAAGCGCGGGCACAAGGTGAAGGCGTGAAGGAGAGACGCGCGCAAGCGGTCCGCCTCGGACGGAACGAAGCCATTCATGGCACCCCCCTGGGCTTGGCCCGGCGCTCCAGAAAAACATAAGCACTCCAGTGTCGTAAGGAGCGTTGGGTTGCGGGATCAACTCCGGCAATGACGGTACCGAATGTCTCGGCCAGATCACGAAATTTGACGGCCGGGGCTCCGCGCCCTCCCACGACAGGCTATCGCGGAACCCGTTAAGGGATAGCGAACGCTCCTTCCCCACCCGGCGCAACAAGCGCGCTGAGTCTGGCAGCGTCGTTAGCTCTTCGTTCGCGCGACTCAGGCAATCCTGTCGTGGGTGGGGGCGCTTGGGAGCGGGTCGGCTCCGTCCTGCAGACGACCGAGCACCGCACGCGCGGCACGCATCGCTGGCGCCTCTCCACCCCCACCAAGCGCTCGCAGCGCCATCTCCGCCGCCTCTGTCTGCACGTCGCGCTCCGGCCCCGGGCTGAGCAGCGGCAGGACCGCCTCGGCCAAGGCGTCCGGCGTGCAGGCCTCTTGGTAGAACTCCGGCACAGGGCGGGCGCCGCTCTCCCATCCCGCTGCTAGGTTCACCAAATTCGCGGTGTCGATCCGCAAGAGTCGCCTCGCAATCGTCGCGGTCAGCCAGCTCGTCTTGTAGGCCGCCACATGCGGGGTGCCCGCCGCCGCCATCTCGAGTGTCACCGTGCCGGATTTGACAAGCGCTGCATCGGCCGCCGCCGCAGCGACCCGGCGCGCCCGCGCATCCGCCTCAGCACCCAGTAGTACCGCACCCGGGAAGAGCTGTGTGACCGCGGCCGTCACCGTCTCGGCCACGGGCACCAGGGGTCTGAGACCGGGATGCACCGCCTTCAGGCGCGCCACCGTCTCGCGAAACACAGGCCCCATGCGCCGCACCTCCGACGCCCGACTGCCCGGCGCGATCAGGAGGAGCGGGCCGCCATCGGCAGCATGCGTCGCCCGAAAGGCCGCGACCTCGGCCGGGTCGGCCACGGGCTCCCCCGCGATCGGATGGCCCACGAAGTCGCAGCGCATGCCGGCGGCTTCCATATAGGGCGGCTCGAAGGGCAAAAGCGCCAGCACCTGATCCACATAGCGCGCCATCTCCGCCGCCCGACCCGGCCGCCAGGCCCAGACCGAGGGCGCCACGTAGTGCACGACGCGCACCCCCGGCATCCGCGCCTTCAAACGCGACGCCACGCGGAGCGAGAAGGACGGGCTGTCGATAGTGATCAGCGCATTGGGCCGGAACGCCTCCGCCGCCGCCACTGTCTCGGAGATCCGGCGCAGAAGCCGCGGCAGACGCGGCAGCACCTCGGTGATCCCCATGACCGAAAGCTCAGCGATATCGAAGAGCGGACGCAGCCCCTCGGCCCGCATCGCCTGCCCGCCTATCCCCGCGATCTCGAGCCCCGGCGCGAGATGCCGCAGCGCGCCGATCAACGCCCCGCCAAGCCGGTCGCCCGAGGGCTCACCCGCCACGAGGTATAGGCGCGGCCCGCTCATGCGTCCTCGGGCGGCAGGCCTAGCGCCGAACGGTCCAGCCCCTCGACGAAGAGCCCGTGCGCCTCGGCCATTGCCGCCGTCTCGGCCTCGTCCAGAAGCTGCGTCTCACCCGCGAGGCCCACGATCCCCGCAAGCCCCGCCGCGGCCGCCCCGCGCACCGTGGCGGGACCGATGGTGGGGAGGTCGAAGCGCCGGTCCTGCCCAGGCTTCGGGATCTTCACCAGCACGCCCGAGGGCGGCGGCGCCGCTCGTCGCCTCTCCGCCGGCAGCGTGGCGATCCGCTCCAGCATCAGATCCGTCCCCTCTATGGCCTCGATCCCAAGACAGAGCCCCCGCGCCACTACGGCCCCCTGCCCCACGTCATGGGGCCCGAGGGCGGCGACGATGGCAGCCGCACGCCGCACATCCAAGAGATCCCTGTCGCCGGCCCGTCGCGTGCCCACGGGACCCGCCGGCAAGAGGGCCGCCTCGCCCAGGATCTCGCCCGGGCCGATCAGCCGAATGCCCCGCTCCTCGAAGATCGCGGCGAAACCCCGCAGCATCGCATCATCGCCCCGCGCGAGCAGCGACAGCGCCCGTGGCAACAGCCGCAGCGCCGCCAGATCGCCCAGCCATGGCCGGAGCCGCGGCCGGTTCATCGCGCCGGCAAACACCAACCAGCGTGCGCCCGCCTCGCCCAGCCCCGCAAAAAGCCTGCCGACTTTCTCGAAGGCATGGTCCTGGCGCGGATGGCCCGCCATCCAGCCCGCATCCTGCCCCTCGAAGACGATGAGAACGTAAGGAAGCCCCGCCGACTGCCGGGCCTCCGCCAATCGCTCGGGCAAGGTCCCCCGCCCTGCGATGATCGCCAGCATCTCCGGCGGGCCCCCACTCTCAATGCCCTTACGCGAGCCGAGCGCATACCCGGCCAGTTCATCGTCGCTCAAAGGGTCGGCCGCGGGGTCCTCCACCGGGTTCAGCCAACGCGGCGCTCGCGCGGCAGGCAGTAGCGCCGCTGGCTGCCGGCGGTCACGAAGGCCGCGATCTCGATCACTGGCGGACAGTCCGGGAAACTCGCGGTCAGCCCCGCAGCCCGCGCCTCCAGGCTGTCCTCCGCACCTTCGAACAGCACATCGACCGCGTGGCGCACCGCGTGCAGCGTCTCCCGATCGAAACCGCGCCGCTTCATGCCGAGCACGTTGAGCCCGCCGAGATGCGCGCGGTTTCCGAGGACCGAGCCATAGGGGATCACATCGCGCTCGACCCCGGTCATGCCTCCGACCATCACGCCGCCGCCGATCCGCACCCGCTGCTGCACGGCGCAAAGACCGCCCAGCACGGTGAAATCGCCGATCTCCACATGGCCCGCCAGCGTCGCGTTATTGGCCATGACGATATGGTTGCCGAGCTGGCAGTCATGGCCCACATGGCTCCCCATCATCAGCAGACAGCCATCGCCGACGCGGGTCACCATGCCCCCACCCTCGGTCCCGGGGTTGAGCGTCGCATGCTCCCGGATCATGCAGTCGGCGCCGATTTCCAGCCGGCTCGGCTCGCCCCCGAACTTCAAGTCCTGCGGCTGGTGCCCGACACTCGCGAACGGCCAGACGCGGGTCCGTGGCCCGATGGTCGTGCGCCCGGCGACGACCGCGTGGGAGAAGAGTTCGACGCCATCGCCCAGCACCACCTCGGGGCCGACGACCGCATAGGCACCGATACGGACGCCCTCACCGAGCGTCGCGCCATCCTCGACGATCGCAGTGGGATGGATGGTCACGCGGCCGCCCGGTCAGCCAGCCGGCCGGCTGCCGCGGCGGCTATCGTTCTCATCGATGATCATCGCCGAAAACTCCGCCTCAGCCGCAACCTCATCACCCACGCGCGCCACGCCCGTAAATTTCCAGATCTTGCCGCGCCCGCGTAGGATCTCGACATGAAGCTCGAGCCGGTCGCCCGGTACCACCTTGCGCCGGAAACGCGTCTTGTCGAGCGTCATGAAGTAGACGAGCAGATCCTCGTCAACCTTGCCAAGGCTCTCCACCACCAGAACGCCCGCCGTCTGCGCCATCGCTTCGACGATCAGGACGCCCGGCATGATCGGCTCCACCGGAAAGTGGCCCTGAAAATGCGGCTCGTTGAACGTCACCATCTTCACGCCGACGGCGCGCACATTGCGCTCGATCGCCTCGACCCGGTCGATCATCAGAAACGGGTAGCGATGCGGAATGCAGCGCATCACCCGCGTGAGATCAGCGACCATAAGATCGGGCGCCTCGTGTTCGTCGGCGCTGCCTTGTGCCTCGGCTCCCGCCACGGATCCCTCTGATTGCTCGGTCATAACGTGCCTCGGAGCCTGCCCGCCCGTCAGTGCCCCGGTGATCGCAAGCGACGCTGCAATGGTCAAGGCAGCCCCAAGCCGGACCGATCGAGGGGCACCCTCCGCGCTACTCGTCCTCGGCCCCTTCGTCACCACCAGGTGGCACAAGCGTGATCTGAGGAACGGGCACCCGTGCATCGAAAACGATCAACACTTCGGCCGTCACATCGGCCTCGGGCCGGGCGACGAGCACGCTGTCGGCATTGACGATGAGATCCGCCCCGCGGCGCGCCAGAACCTCTTTCAGGATCGGGTCGAGCTCCGCCACGATGCGCCGGCGCGCCTCGCGAAACACGCGCTCGATCTCGGCCGCTTGGGCCTGCGCGCTCCGCCGCTCCTGCTGTACACGCTCGCGAAAAGCGTCGGCCCGTGCCTCGAAGGCCTCTCGTGGCAAGTCGTTGCGGAGCCGGGCCAGCTCCTCCTCCTCGACGGCCAATTGCTCGCGGATCCGGTCTACTTCGGCCTGAAGCATCGAGCCGAATTCACGCTCCGCTTCGGCCAGCGCCCGTGCCGCAGCACTCTCGGCCAGCACGGTGCCCCGGTCGACGATCAGGATCGAGGGTGAGCGCTCCTGCTGCGCCCCAGCCACCGTCGGAACGAACGTCGCAATGAAGGTCGCAACGAC
>JBCDFC010000009.1:0-42026 GCA_039178805.1 Pseudomonadota bacterium
CGAGGCCTACAACTTCGCCAAGCGCCTCAAGACGCTCAAAGGGAAAACCCCGTTCGAGTTCATCGTCGAGAACTGGGCTTCAGAGCCGCACCGTTTCTCAGCAAACCCCAACCACCTCATCCCGGGACCAAACAGCTAGGGCACTTTCTTACCTCACGGGTTCACGTCATGCTCGGGCTTGATCCGAGCATCCGCGGCCGGGGGCGCTGGACTGCCCGGTCAAGCCCGGCAATGACGTGGTTCCCGTGAAGACGTGAGATCGAAAGGCGCCCTAGCCGCGAATGCGGAACGCCTGCCATGGCGATGCGGCGGTGCCCGCTCACCTTCGACGATTGATCGTCGGAACTGCAGCCGTTCGAAAACTCCGCGGACGCTCATCCATTGGAACACCTCCGCGAAGTACTGAGTCTGGCTGGACCAGCGTCGGCATTCGGTACCACGACTTGGGGTGCCGGTCGGTACTGCTAAGCCGGCGAAGGCTTCGTCGCGCCGACACTCACCCAGCCATCTCGTGATGGGCGCGGCAATCGCCGGAGCGCGCGCTTGTGACGGCACCGTCGGACGAGCAACTTGCAACTTGCGTCGACGTGTTAGCCAATCGTTCGTACGGATCGGCGAAGCCTGTCGTGGGTGGGCGCGCGCGAGACCGTGGTTCGCCCGACCTGCACTCGGGGCTTTGTGGCCAGTTAGCGCAGGTCGAAATTCACAGGGACGACGATCTCCAGCCGGGCGACGCCGACATCCTCGGGGATCGGGGGCAGGCTGCCCACGCGTTCCAGGATCGCGAGGATCTCTTTGTCAAGGAGCGAGTGGCCCGTGCTCTTCTGCAAGCGCATCGTTGCGACCCGACCGCTGGCTTCGACCACGAAGTAGAGGTGGCCGACGCCTTCCTGCCGGCGAGACTGTGCCCGGCGGGGATAGCGCTTGTGCTTCGCCAGGAGTGCTGCGAGGCGGCTCATATAGTCGCGCTTCGCACCGGGGTTGCCGCCAGCGGTGGCGCGCTGCCCTTGGCCGGCATTGTTCGAGTTGCCGGCGGCCCCGCTGCTGCCTTGACCGCGGGTGTCCTGCGTCTCGGTCGCTGCGTCGCCTGAGCTTCGCGCCGCCTGGCGCACCGGTTCCTCGCGCGGCTTCTCGGGTTTCGGCTGCTCCCTGGCGACCGTGGGCTTCGGCTTCTGTCTCTGCTCCGTCTTCGGCTTGCGCACTTCGCGCTTTCGCTGACGGGGGGGGACGTCCTGCGGTCGCGCCCGCGGAACGGGTGCTGCGAGCGCTTCCGGATCGTCGGCCTGCGTTATCTCGGGCTCGGGCTCAGCAGCGGTGACCGTCTCGATCGGGTCGACAGCAGCAACCTCGATTTCTTCCGGCTCAACCGCCTCGACGGTCTCCGTCTCGATCTCGGGCGGTGTCTCCGCCGTGACGGTTTCGAATTCGGGCTCGGGCGGCGGTGGTGGCGTTTCGGCCTCGGCTGTCTCCACGGGCTCAGGCGGCACCTCTTCGGCCCGGGCGTCGAGGATCGGCTCTGCCGCCGCCACGGTCTCCACGGGCTCGGCGGGCGCCGCCTCGGCCACCGGCCGGGCGGCTTGCGGTGTCGGCTGCACGGCCTCCACCGGCTCGGCCTCGGCAACGTCGAGCGGTTCGGCCTCGGAGACGGTATCGGGCGGTTCGGCTTCGGTCGCCTCGGGCTCCGGCGCTTCGGTCGGGTCTTCGGGCGGCAGCGCCTCGGCCGTCTCGGTCTCTTCTTCGGTGATCTCTTCGGGTGCCACGGGTGCCGCCGACCCGGGCGCACCGCCGGCCGCGCCGAGCGAGACTTCGAGCCCGCCCGAGCCCGCGCCGATGGCGCCGCTCTTGCTCGGCGTCCAGAACACCGCGACCGCGATCGCCCCGTGCAGCAGCGTCGCGACTGCCGCGGCCGGCAGGATATGCCGTCTGCCGAGCTCCATTACTGCGCGACCTCCGCATCGCCCGTGGACGCCCTTTGATCCGAGGGAACCGTCATCAACCGGACCGAGGAGACACCGGCGAGGCGCAGGCGCTCCATCAGTGTGACGACCGTCACGGCAGACACCCGGCCATCGCTCTTGATCCGGATCTCCTCGCCTTCCTCAGCCGCGCCGATCCGCTCCAGCATCGCGGCCTCCTCGATCAGCTCGCCATTCAGCGCGAGCTGTCCCTCGGGTCCGATCGCGATCAGCAACGGCTCGTTCGGCGGCTCGCCAGTGCTCGTCGATGTCGGCGGCACGATCTCGAAGGGGTCGGCGGCGGAAAGACGTCCGACCACCATGAAGAAGATCAGGAGCAGGAAAACGATATTGATCAGCGGCAGCACCCGGTCGTCGTCATCGACGCGCGAGGGGCGCTTGCGGAACATGCCGGCCCTGGCTCTCATCATCGGCTCAGCTCCGTCCCGGCATCAGCGCGATGTCGCGCACGCCGGCTGCTGCGATGCTGTCGAGGAGCAGCACCATGCGCTGCATATCGACGGCTGACGCTGGGCGAACCAGGACACGCTGATCGGGCTTCTCGGCCACGCGCTCGGCGATCCGGGTCTCGAGTGTCGCAAGATCCATCCGTTCCCCCGACAGCCGCGGTCCTTCGGCCGTGAGATCGACCAAGAGCGCACCCTCGACGCTCGAAGCCGTTCCCGGCGCTCCTGCCGAGGACAGTCGGATCGAACGCCAGTCGAGGAAGCTCGAAGCCAGCATGAAGAAGACGAGCAGGATGAACACCACGTCGATCAGCGGCGTGATGGAGATCCTGAGCCGCTTGCGTGGCCTATTCGCCAGGCGTGGCGGCAGGGAAGCCGTGTGCGCCAAGATCCAAACTCCGTTCGGTTTCACGCGCGGCCCGTGGCGCAAGGCTCTCGGCTTCGGGCGCCATCCATTCGGTTGCGAAGAGGCCGGCGAGGCTCGTGTCGATGTCGTGTTCCACCCGCTCGATCCGACGCTCGAACCAATTCGCGGCGGCGACGGTCGGGATGGCGACGGCAAGGCCCACGGCAGTGGTCAGCAGCGCTTCCCAAATACCGCCCGACAGGATCGATGGGTCGACCTGGCTTCCCGCCTGTTCGAGCTGGCTGAAGGCCTCGATCATGCCGAGCACCGTGCCGAAGAGACCGAGCAGCGGGGCGAGCGACGCGATGACTTCGAGCGGGCGCATCCAGCCGCGGAGCGCTTCGACCTCGATCTGTGCCTCGGCGTAGCATTCCTCGCGGATGCGGGGTTCGGAGATGCCCCGCGCCTGACCTTCCATCGCCCGGGCCAGGATCTTCGCGGTTGGGCTGCGGCTCGCGCGTGCTGTCGTGAAGGCCTCGCCAGCGCGTCCGGCGCGGAAGAGCTTCAGCGCGTCGCGCGGGCGCTTGCGGTCGCCGATGCCCGCTGCCGAGAACTGCACGCCCTTGGCCAGCACGATGGCCAGGGCGAAGACCGACATCATGCCCAGGATCAGGACGACGGGGCCGCCTGCCTCCGCCAGTTCGCTCGCTTGGACAAGTGCGGAGACAGCTTGCGCGGTCGCCTCGGGGCCCGTTGCTGCGCTGTCGAGCGCAGGCTCTATCACCGCCGCCGTCGTCGCCTCACCATCCACCAGCGCAGGCTCGGCCGCAGCCGAATTGCCCTCGCCGCTCACAGGCGCAGTCGCTGTGTCATCAGCCATTTCGGCCCTCTCAGTTTATCAGTTCGACGCTGGCACGGGATCCGGTCTGCACGAGATCGAGGCAGCCCTCTTTGCTGGCGCCGGCTATCTCGCAACCGAGCACCCCGTTTACAAGGATGCGGCCGATCGCCTCACACGCCAGTGACTGGATGGCAAAAACCTTTACCGACAGCTTGCCCGCATCGATCGGCGCGATGTCCACCGCCAACCGGCGCGCGATGATCCCGTCCGCGTCGAACATGACGAGATCCAGAACAAGCTTGTCGAACGGATCGGCCGTGCCGTTCTCCACGACCAGATAGGATTGGCAGTTCGCCCCATCGGTCTCGAGCTTGTTCAACTCGACTTTGACGAGGGCCTCGTTTGCGAAGGCTGCAGATGCGCTCAGCAGGAACGCGGTGGCTAGAGCGACGATGGTTCTCATGAACGGCCTCCGGCAACGACGAGACTGGGTGGCTCGGGCAGCTCACCAAGCTGGTGGGCAGGGATGTCGCCGCGCTCTTTCTCCGCCAGCGTCTTCTCGGCCAGCGTCGCCTCGAGCTCGGCGATCCTAGCCTCGAGCGCTGCGACGCGGTCGACAAGATCGCCCGAGGCGGTGGCGTCAGAAGCGGGCAGGGGCAGGCTCGGCAGTTTCGCGCGCATGGCCCAGAGGCCGGACAAAGCGGCGAGGACCCGCTGCTTCGGTCCCTCAAGCTCCGCGAGCTTCGCAACGCTTCGGTCGCGCCAGGCATCGAGCCGCATCTTCGCTATGTCGACGGTGGCGGGCGTAATCGCGGCAACGCCCCAGCCGACGACCGTGATCCCGCCAAGCCAGATCAGTACCCCCGCCGTGTTGCCGAGCGCGATGAGGGTGATCCCCGGCAGCCAGAGCAGCGTCTTCGCCAGTCTCGGCCAGCGCCTCATGACGGGCTCAAGCTTGAACGCCCGGCGCCGCTTCGCGTCCGTGGCGCGAAGGTAAAGGATCGCTGCCGTGCTGATCGCCAGTGCGAGGGTCGATACCAAACCGGTCATCGCGGGCCCTTGGCGCCGAAACCGCCATCAGCTTGCATGTCGAATGTCGTCATGCCCCACCTCCGAAGAAAGCCCAGAGCACGAGCAGCGTGTTCACGACAAGACCTGCGCCAAAGACGATCGCGGAACGCAGTTGGCTCGTCTCCAGCACCGCATAGAAGAAGAGCAGGGCCCAAGTCGCCGGGAAGAGCACGATCGGGAAGACGATATGGTCGACACCGGCGGCGCCCTCAGGCAGCCAGAGCGGCATCGCAGCCGTTAGCAAAACGGCAAGTATGGCGGTGATAGGTCCCGCCAAGATCCAGCGCATGAGTGTCGGACGGTTCTCGATCGTTCGTCCCACGACACGAATGCCATTTGGCAACGTGACCTGCATATCACGCTCTCTCTTCAGTCGTTCGGCCTCATGGCTTCCGCTACGCCGGCGAGGGAGCGGTGGCTATCGTTGAAGGGCTATCTGGATCGCTGGTATACTGGTCAACCCAAATCTGCGTCCGAGGTTTCGGACTAGTACCATCATCGAACACTGTGGGTCAGAAGCCTCCACCTGCCGACGACCGGTGATGGGTGCCAACCTGCGACGGCACGTCGTAATGTCAATTCTTGACGACACTGGTCGGTTATCTGCTATCGCTTACAGCAGCAAAAGACCCGTGACAGCTACGAAAGTGCTGAGAACGCACCGCCGCCACGTCGCATCGAAAGCCACCAGATCAGCGCATCGCAAGGCGCGCTGCACAGTGTCAGGAGAGCCTTGAGGTCGCCCCCACTACACAGCGCCCCGACCGCGCCCCGACCGCCCAGCAACTGGCCGACGCCGACATTAGGCGATCGCAGCAAGCAGGGCGCTCCACGCAAGTGAACGGTGACCGCGCTGTAACGAAATGGAGCCAGCGGCCGATCCGCTAGCCAACGAAGACAAAGCGAAATCCCACGACGGAGGAGTAACGTCATGATTAGAAAAGCCCTCATCGCCGGTGCGAGCGTCTTTGCGCTCACCGCTGGAGGCGCTGGTGCCGCGGACAAGATGTCGGTGCTGACGACCTATGCCGACATCGCCGAGGCCGGATACAGCGACAGCCTGACGACGGCCAAGGCGCTTGGCGCTGCGGTCGATACGCTCATCGCGAGCCCGTCGGCCGAGACGCTGCAAGCCGCCCGCGCCGCCTGGCTCGCCTCGCGCGTGCCTTACCAGCAGACCGAGGTCTATCGTTTCGGCAACGCCATCGTCGATGAGTGGGAGGGTAAGGTGAATGCCTGGCCGCTCGACGAGGGGCTTATCGACTATGTCGATGCGAGCTATGGCGGGGGCGATGAGAACCCCTATGCTCAGCTAAATGTGATTGCCAATGCGAACTTTACGTTGTCGGGCGAGACGATTGACGCCTCCACCATCACGCCGGCTCTGCTTGAGGAGCAGCTTCACGAGGCCGATGAGGTCGAGTCGAACGTTGCAACTGGGTACCACGCCATCGAGTTCCTGCTCTGGGGCCAGGATCTGAACGGCACGGGGCCCGGTGCGGGCAATCGGCCGTGGTCGGACTATGGCAAGGGTGGAGACTGCACCGGCGGTAACTGCGATCGGCGTGCCCAGTACCTGAAGGCCGCGACCGACCTCCTGATCTCGGATCTCGAATGGATCACGGCGCAGTGGGCCGCGGGCGGCGAGGCACGCACGACGCTGACCGACGACCCGGACGCAGGGATCATCGCGATCCTGACCGGCATGGGCAGCCTCTCCTATGGTGAGCAGGCCGGTGAGCGCATGAAGCTCGGCCTCATGCTGAACGATCCTGAGGAGGAGCACGACTGCTTCGCCGACAACACCCATAACAGCCACTACTACGACGGCATCGGCATCCGGAACGTCTACACGGGCCGCTATGTCCGCATCGACGGCTCGATCGTCGAAGGGCCTTCGGTGTCCGATCTCGTGGCGGCCGCGGCACCCGACACGGATGCGGAGATGCGCACTGCTCTCGACCGTTCGGTACAGGCGCTCGGCGACATCAAGATCGCGGCCGAGGCTGGCATGAGCTACGACATGATGCTCGCGCGGGACAACAAGGCCGGTGAAGCGTTGGTTCAGAACGCGGTCGATTCGCTGGTCAGCCAGACCCGCTCGATCGAACGCGCTGTCGCGGTGCTCGATCTCCAGCCCATCGAGTTCGAGGGCTCGGACAGCCTCGACAACCCGTCGGCCGTCTTCCAGTAAGGCGCACGGATACGTGAATGCTGGGCGGCGCGGTCCGAATGCCGCGTCGCCCAGCACGCTTGCCCAACCACGCTGAGAGGCGGAGAGAAGGGACGCTGATGCAGTCTCACGCCCGCAGCCTACTGATCGCCGGTACAGCAGCCGTCGCTGTCTTTGCCGCCATGGGCGTGGCTGCGTCCTTGACGACTGACCCTGTCGCCGACGATCCCCATCTCTCGGTTGTGCCCCGAACAGCGGCTGAGGCGGAAAGGATCGCCGCCGTCCTCGCCCCGCCTACCGATTTTACGGCGCCTGAGCGGTTCGAGCCGCGCCCGGGCGGTGCCGCGACCACCATGGAGAAACCCGACAAGCGCGCCTTCAGCCACGCATCGGCGAACATCTCGTTCGAGCGCGAGCTCGATTTCCGCGTCGGCCGCGCGCTCTTTCAAAAGCTCTGGGTTACGGCCCCGTCCTCGACCATCGCCTCCGATGGGCTCGGCCCGCTTTACAACGCCCGGTCCTGTCAGCGCTGCCACTTGAACGACGGCCGTGGCCACCCGCCCGAGACCGCCGAAGACCGCGCCGTCTCCCTCGTCGTGCGCGCGGGCATCCCAGGGCGCGTCCCCGACGACCACGAGATCGGCGGCTATCTCGCGGCCGTCGGCGATCCGGTCTACGGCCAACAGATCTCCGATCACTCGATCCCCGGTGTGCCGGCGGAGGCGAAGATCGCCGTCGAGTGGGAAGAGCATGAGGTCGCGCTCAGCGAGGGCGAGACGGCCACGCTCCGCCGCCCCCTCTGGCGGCTCGAGAAACTCGGCTACGGCCCGCTCGACGCTGAGACCGCGCTCTCGCCCCGCGTCGCCCCTCAGCTCATCGGCCTCGGGTTGCTGGAGGCGATCCCCGCCGCCGATATCCTGGCGTTGGCCGACCCAGACGATGCAGATGGCGACGGCATCTCGGGCCGCGCCAACATCGTCTGGTCCGAGGAGTTCCAGCGCCCGATGCTCGGCCGCTTCGGCGTCAAGGCGACTTCGCCGACACTACGCGAACAATCCGCCGACGCCTTCGCCAACGATATCGGCATCTCGTCGCCCCTGCGCCGCATGCCCGCGGGCGAGTGTACCGAGGCGCAGACGCGCTGCCTCGGCGCCCCCACGGGACAGGCCGCCGTGCATGACGGCGAAGAGATCGCCTTCATCGCCCTCGACGCGGTCACCTTCTTCGCCCGCAACCTCGCCGTGCCGGCCCGCCGCGAGATCGACCATCCGGAGGTTCTGCGCGGCAAGGAGGTCTTCCACACCGCCGGCTGCGCCGCCTGCCACACGCCGAAGCACGTGACCCACAGGCTGACGGATCAGCCGGAGCAAAGCTTCCAGCTGATCTGGCCCTATACGGATCTCCTGCTGCACGACATGGGCGAAGGCCTCGCCGACCGCCTGCCCGCAGCCGGCGCCACGGGCCGCGAATGGCGCACCCCGCCGCTCTGGGGCATCGGGCTCACGCCGCTCGTGAACGGCCACAGCTACTATCTGCACGACGGACGGGCGCGCAGCCTGCTCGAGGCGGTCCTCTGGCATGGCGGCGAGGCCGAGGCCGCCCGCAACCGCGTCGTCGAGATGCCGAAGGCCGATCGCGATGCCCTCATCCGCTTTATCGGGAGCCTCTGATGCGCGTCTTTCCCCTCCTGCACTCAGCCGCCTGCGCGTTCGCGATGATCGCGGCAGCCACCGCGCTCCCGGCTGCGGCGCAGACGCCGCCCGATCACGCCGCCCTGGCGGAGCGGACGCTCGGCAGCCACATCTTCCCTGGCGTCGCGCGCTTCTCCGACGCGGCCGACGCCCTCGCCGCCGCGGCCGACTGTTCGGCATCCGACCCGGCCCAAGTGCTGAGGGCACCCTGGGGCGACGCCTTTCTCGCTTGGACCGCGATCTCCCACTTGCAGCTGGGACCCATCGAGGAGGAAGGCCGCACGCTCTCCATCTCCCTATGGCCGGACAGCCGCGGCTTTACCCGCCGCACGGTCGAGCGCTTGGTCGCGGAGGAAGATCCGATCGCCGATGACCCGCCAGGTTACGCCGATGTCTCCGTCGCAGGCCGCGGGCTCATGGCGCTCCACCACCTGATCTACGTCTCCGATCAACCCTTGGCCGGCTATCGCTGCCGCCTCGCCACGACCATCGCGATCGACCTCGCGAACACCGCGCAAACGGTCGAGAGCCAGTGGCAAGACCCCTGGGCCGGATACTTCCGCAATCCCGGGCAGGAGGGCAACCCAATCTTCCTCGCCCCAGAGGAGGCGACCAGGGAGCTCTTCCAGTCGATGATGACGGGCTTTCAGATCCTGATCGAGCAGCGCCTCTCGCTTCCCCTCGGCACGTTCGAGAAGCCGCGGCCAAAACGGGCGGAGGCCTATGCCTCGGGCGCCTCGCTCGACGCGATCAAGGCCTCGCTTGGCGGTATCGAGGAGCTGACGCGCACCGCCTTCTTCCCCACCGTCGACGAAGAGTCACAGCGCGCGATGGGTGCGGCCTTCGAACGCGCGAAGGAGGTGGCCGGGCGCGTCGACCCGCCGCTGACCGACGCCGTGAGCGACCCGGCCAAGCGCATCCGAGTCGAAGCGCTGCGGATCGCCGTCGTCGATCTGCGTGAGCGTGTGGGCTCGATCCTCGGCCCAAGGCTCGATGTCAGCATCGGCTTCAATTCGATGGACGGCGACTGAGGGACGGACCATGCGCCCTGCCTTCTCGAGACGGCATATCCTGGCAGGCGCCGCAGGGCTCGCCGCGGCACGCGCCGCCCCCGGCTGGGCCGCCGCCGGGGGGCCGAGCCATCTCGCCGCAGCCCGCCTGCCATCCGAGGACTATGTGTTGCTCGGCCTCGACCCCGACGGTGATGAGGTCTTCCGCCTCGATCTACCCGCCCGCGGGCATGCCGCCGCCGCCCGCACCGACCGGCCCGAAGCCGTCGCCTTCGCGCGCCGCCCGGGCACCTTCGCCATCGTGCTCGACTGCGCCGCCGGTCGAGAGGTCGCCCGGCTGGAGGCGCCCGTAGGCCGGCACTTCTACGGCCACGGCGCCTTCACCGCGGACAATGCGCTCCTTCTGACGACGGAGCAGGACTACGAGGCCGGCGAGGGTCGGCTTGGCGTATGGGATGTTGCCGCCGGATACCGACGCGTGGCCGAGCTGCCGTCCGGCGGCATCGGCCCGCATGAGGTCGTGCGGCTCGCCGATGGCCGCTTCGCCGTCGCGAACGGCGGTATCCTGACCCATCCGGCAACGGGCCGTGCCAAGCTCAACCTCTCCAGCATGGCGCCGAACCTCGCCTTCGTCTCCCTCGCGCATAACGGACCCGAGCGGATCATCGAGCCGCCAGCGGAACTCCGCCAAAACTCGATCAGGCATCTTGCGACCCGCGGCGACGGATTGGTGGCCGCAGCGCTCCAATGGGAGGGCAGCGCGGTCGAGGCACCCCCGCTCCTTGCCCTCGCCGATCCCGCCGCCGATGGCTTCACCTATCTCGCGGCGCCGGAGCCTGAGCAGCGCCGCGCCAACAACTATGCCGGCAGCGTGGCCTTCTCGTCCGATGGCAATCGAGTCGCGATCACGGCGCCTCGGGGCGCGCGCGCCTTCGTCTTCGACGTCGCCGATCGGGCACTCATCGAGATCATCGAGGACGCGGATATCTGTGGCGTTGCATCCGCGCCTATAGGCGGGCTCCTCTTCACCACAGGCACGGGCCGGGTGCGCCGACCCAACCTGCCCCTCACGCACCACCCCCTCGCCTTCGACAACCACCTCGTCGCGCTCTGAGAATTCGTGCCCGCCGCTAGGGAAGCGGGCAGCTCACCCCACGCCGCCCCGTGGCTCAAGATTGTGGCTCAAGATGGTGGCCCACGACCTAAGCGCCCGGCATCAGGCCCGAACCAGCGTCACCTCTCGAAGCACCCGTCCTGCCAGAGGGGCATCCGAGCAGACCGCAGCGCTGCGCCATCGCCGGGCTCGACCCGGCGACCCATGGCCCCATGCCCAAGGCTGTGTGCCCCAGGCTGTGTCTCCAAGGCTTTCTTCGCGAACTTCCCCCAAAACGAGCCGCGCTATGACGGAAGGGCCCGATCGACCGTTCCAGCCCGGGTGCCTTGGCGCAGGGTGTTGCGCCACCCAAACGAGCAGCGTTCGCAGGCCCTTAATCTTGCTGTGCTTAGTCTGACGTGGGTGGGCTCGGAGCCACGGAAGACCCCGCCACTGCTGCTTTCGCCTCCATCTCACCCCTTGCGACGCGCTTCGCCCAAGAGCGTAGCCGCCATCGAGCCCGCGACGATCAAGCCCGCGCCGAGCCACGCGACCGCCTCCGGCACCACACCGAAAAGCGCGAAGTCGTAAATCGCTGCGAAAACCAGGATCGTGTAGAAGAGCGGCACGACCTGGCTCGCCCGCCGCCCCGTCAGCGCCACAAGGTAGAGCACCTGGGCCGACACCATCGTAAGCCCGAGCAGTACGAGAAGCGCCCAGCCCTCCGCGGTCGGCCACTGCCACACGAAGAGCGCTGCGGTGCAGGCAACCGCACTCCCGATCGCGTTGTTCACGACCAGGATCCGAAACCTCGGCTCGGCATCCGTCAGACGCTTGATGAAGATCGACTCCATCCCGATCACGACCGCCGCGGCCAGCGCCAAAAGCGCTGCCGGCTGCACCGCACCGCCCCCAATGCCCGTGAGGAGCGCCGCCCCCAACAAAGAGACACCGACCGCCGTCCAGCGGCGGGGCCCGATGCGGTCGCCCAGAAACGGGATGGCGAAAAGCATCGTGAAGACCGGGCTCATGAAGGTAAGCGCCGTCGCATCGGCGAGCGGCATATGCGCCACCGCCGCGAAAGTCAGCGTCGCGCCAAGCCAGCCGCAGGTCGCGCGGCCGGCGTGCCAACCGAGCTTCCCCCCACGAAGGTTCGGCCGCATGACCGCGACCACGACGCCGAGACCCATCAGCGCGAAGAAGAAGCGCCCGGCGCTGATCTGCAGGGGGTGAAGCCCGCCCGCATGCTCGCTAACGCCGAGCAGCTTCGCCAAGAGCGATGTCACCGCGAGAAGCGCACAGGCCCCGATCATCGCCGCGATGGCCCTCGGTCGACCCTGCGGCGCCGCGGTCGCGGTGCCATCCTCAGCTGTCATGCGCTGCTCTGCACCTCAGAAACCGCACTGCCCCAATTCACATTTTGCCTGATCACGCTTCGCCCGTTCACGCTTCGCCCGCGCGCGCTTCCTTGACGAGCGCCACAAGGCGCGGCCGCAGCTCCTCCGGCGTTGTCAAAGCTGGCTCGAAGAAAAGCCGCGCATGTCGGTCGCCGCAGACAAGGTCGAGCCCGCCCGGATCGAGGCAGGCAAGCTGCCACTCACCCGCAGCCTCACCCAAAAGCGCGGTGGCATAGAGCGCGATGGCATCCGCATGATCCTCATTCATATGCTCGACCGCGCCACCCTCCATCCCGGCAAACCCTTCGGGAACATCGATGAGCAAGTCGCTCGGCCGTGGCGCATACGCCCGCGCGAACCCGCCATTCAGGCTCGCCCTCTCGATCTCCAAGCACCAGAAGGCGAAGTCGGTAAAGTCGGCATAGAGCGCAGCCTTGGGGTGACGGCCGAGAAAACGCCGCCTCGCTTCGGTCCGCTCCGCCCCATCCAACTTCCGCGCACGACCTTGCAAGCTGAGGCGCGCATGGGCGAGCGGGTCGCCGGCGCCAGGCATGCCGAGCATGAGCCCTGCGCGCGGTTCGGCCTCGAGCGCTCCGAAATGGGCGGAGAGCTGTGAGATCAGGAAAATGGGTTGTCCGGCCATGCTGGTTGCGAGGCTGACACGGCTCGCCGCCGGCGCCCCGGTCTCAGGGTCGAGCGTCGCCAACGCTCCGTGCCGCTCCGTCCGCAGCAGCGTGTGCGCCAGTCGCCGCGCCGCATCGTCGACCGGTTGCAGGACATCGGCTTTTTTCATGAACCGTCTCCTCTGACCCAGCCCCTAAATCCGCCTGATCGGCCGGGCTTGACCTTTCCCGACTGTTCCGGTCAAGTTTATCGACCCAGCCGGCCCGACGGCCACTGCCCGGCACCTCTGAGAACAGCGGCACAACCCCGTGAGAGGATCCGAGTATGGCGACGGCCAACGATGCGCAAGGCGATCACGCCGCGCAACGGGACGAACTGATCGAAAACCTGCCGCTGGACGCGGTCGAATGCGCGGTGCTCGATATTGCGCGCCGGTTTTTCGCAACTTTCGCGCGACCGGACAGCCAGGCCTGGATGGGCGCGATGGACGCGGCCGAGCGTGCCTTTGGGGCCGATGGCGGCATGATCGCGCACCGGATCGTGAAGACGATCCAGATGCTGCGCAGCTCCCGCACTGCCGACTTCGCCTTCATGAACCCCGACTGCGCCTGCTGCCGGCACAAGATCACGCCATCGGAGCGATACTTCGTCATGATCCTCCATGCGCAGCGCCGCGGCCGACAGTCAGAGTCGATCCTGAACGCAATCTTCGTCTGCGGCGGCGGCGATCCCTACGGCTTAGTGGATGCCATCGCCGTTCTCGCCCGCGACGTGTCGCTGGCCGAGACGGTATAGTGTTCTGACCGAAACACCATGTTGCGTCATCGTCGGACCAGATCCGGCACTCCAGTTCTCCAGATGACCCTTGAATTCATTCGGTCTTCTGGAACCCCAGATCTAGCCTGGAGATGACGTGAATGGGTGCGTTCCGGATAAACTGGACCACTAGCGCGCTCTGCCCGAGGCTTGCTCTCCTATCCCTATCCTGGGTCGGTTGATCCTGCGCTCAGCCTGAACGCGCAGGCGAAGACCGCACGTAACTCCTTGACGGGTAACTGTGGAAGGAAAAACCGGTTTGAGAGACGGCATCCTTCCGCATCCGAGAATGACTAGACCTCTTCAGTCTCTTAAACAGACGCTCTCGAAGCTTCGCATCGCAGCGCTCCCGAGCGCCCCCACCCACGACAGAATTGCGTGAGTCGTGCGAACATAACGCTAACGTCGAAGCCGGACTTTGCCGGCGCGTTGCCCAGATGAGGCAACGAGCGTTCGGCAAAACTTAGCCTTTCGCGCTCTATCCTGTCGTGGGTGGGCTCGGAGCCGAGACCGTCGAACAGGACAGGGCTTCAACGGCAATCTGAGCCTTAGAGACCGACGCCGCACAGCATGCTCCGACCCTTGGGGATCGTCGCTCTTCGCGGTGCGACGCTCGGCTGACCCAACAAGCCCAACGCCTGTCCGCGGCATCCATTGATCCACGACGGGAGAATCGGAGCACAGCGGGAGTGCCGAGCGGCCCACGCTCAGTCCTAACCGACGACACTCGAAGGCGGTGCGACCACATCCCTCTAGGCCCTTCCGCATTGACCTCCATGCCATCCCGCGCCTTAGTCGAGCGGTCCAGATCATCTGTGAGCGCATGACCGAGCTTCGCCACATCGTCCTGACCTCCCATCCGCCAAGCGGCAGCAAGAAACCGCTGGAGATCCATTGGGGGGCGCCCGCGGCCCAGTCGCGCGGGCCGGTCGTCGGGGGCATCGCGGGGGCCGGGCGGAACGTCATCGGCACGCGTTCCGGCGGCTACAGCGTCTATCGCGCGCTTTCGATTGCGAGCGTTCAGCTCGATCCCGTCCATCGCCCTGACCATACCAACACCCGGCCCGCCACGGCGCTCGGCCCCTTCCTGCATCGGGAGGGCGAGGATCGGATCGTCTCGCTCGATCCATACGGCCATATCGTCGCCGACGTCTTCGCACGGGAGATCGCGGATGGCGCGCCCATTCAGCCGACGATCGCGATCACCAAAGCTCGGATCGCGCTTCCTGAATTCAAGGAGGCGATCGCCGCGGGCAGGCTCTCCCCCGATGGCAAGGTGCTGACTGACACCGCCGAGGCGAATGTGACCAAGATCGCTATCGAGCCGGTCTGGTATCTGCCGGGCGTCGCCCGCAGGCTCGATGTCACCGAAGTGTCGCTCCGCCGTGCGCTCTTCGAATACACCGGCGGGATGTTTCCCGAGCTTGTCACTCGCTCGGACCTCAAGGTCTTCCTGCCGCCCATCGGCTCCATCAGCCTCTATATTTTCGGCGAGCCCGCAGCGCTCTGGACCGAAGGGCGCGCCCTAGCCTGCTGCGTGCATGACGAATGCAACGGCTCCGACGTCTTCGGCAGCGACATCTGCACCTGCCGGCCGTATCTGACCCATGGCATCGAGGAATGCGTACAGCAGGCGCAGAGCGGCGGCGCCGGCCTCCTCGTCTATAACCGCAAGGAAGGTCGCGCCCTTGGCGAAGTGACGAAATTCCTCGTCTACAATGCGCGCAAGCGCAACCCAGAGGGCGACACTGCAGCCGCCTATTTCGAGCGGACCGAGTGTGTGGACGGCGCTCAGGACATGCGCTTCCAGTCGCTCATGCCCGACGTCTTCCACTGGCTCGGCATCCGCCATATCGAGCGCTTCGTCTCCATGTCCGACAGCAAATACGACGCCCTCGTCGCCCAAGGCATCACCATCGGCACGGGCGTGCCGATCCTGGACGCGCTCATCCCAGGCAACGCCCAAGTCGAGATGGAAGCCAAGAAGGCCGCCGGCTACTTTACGGACGAGACGGTCTCGACACCCCGAGATCTGAGCGACACCAAGGGCCGGGGTCTTGACGACTACTGAGCTCAGCCCTGCCGATACCGCCGACTGGTTGCTGACACCCGAGGCGGTTCGGGCCCAATGCGGCGCGCTCTTTGATCGCGCGGTTGCGGGAGAGAGTGCGCATTTCATGCTCCAGCCGGACCGGCTCAACGCCTGTGCTGCGGAAGTGGTCGCAACGACCCGCGCCGCCTATCCGGACCTGCGCGTCCCGCCCCATGCGCACTGGCGTCATTTCGTGCTCGGTGGGCGAGACCGCTGGAGCGAACTTGTGGAGGCGCTCGGTCTCGACCCCCTCGAACGCGCGCGGACCGAGACCAAGCTTGCCATTGTCTCCGCGCTTCTTGATGCGGTTGCCGGGGCTGCCTGGGGCTATGACAACCCGGAGGATGGTACGCGCTATGTGCGCTCAGAAGGGCTCGCCCTCGCCTCGCTCGACCTTTTTACGGCGGGTGCGGTCGGAGAGGGCCGGATGCAGGCGACGGCCGAGGGCCTCGGCCACATCACGGCCGCGGATCTTGCCCGAGCGTTTCAGGTCGACCCGGACAATCCGCTGGAGGGGCTCGAAGGTCGCGCCCAGCTCCTTGCCAATCTCGGCAAGACCATCGCTGCGCAGCCGGAGATCTTCGGCAGGCCCGCGCGCCTTGGCCATCTCGCCGATCGTTTCCTGGGCGCCGGGCGGGAGAACCTGCCCGTGCGAAAAATCCTCTGCACGCTGCTCGACCGCCTTGCCGAGCGCGTGCGCGCGATGCTCGGAAAATCGGCGACCGAGTTGCCGCTCGCCGCCATTCTCGAAGGCGGAACTTGGGCGACCGGCCGTAGGCTTGCGGCGGCGCGCCGAGATGGCGGCGTGCCGCCGCTCTCCATCCTTTCAACCGGAACCGTCTTCTAGGGGACCCGCCCATGGCCGAGCATCTCACCGTCGTCTCCCACCCGCTCGTCCAGCATAAGCTGACCGAGATGCGCAAGAAGGAGACGCACACAGCCGATTTCAGGCGCCTCTTGCGGGAGATCGCGCATCTCCTTGCCTATGAGGTGATGCGCGATCTGCCTTTGCGGCAGGTTGCCATCGAGACACCGCTCGAGCCGATGATGGCGCCGAGCATCGAGGGCAAGAAGCTGGTCCTCGTCTCGATCCTGCGAGCGGGCAACGGGCTCTTGGAAGGGGTGCTCGATCTCGTGCCGCAGGCCCGCGTCGGGCATATCGGGCTCTATCGCGATCCCGAGACGCTGGTCGCTGTCGAGTACTATCTTAAAGTGCCGTCGGATATCGAAGATCGCTCGGTCATCGTGGTCGATCCGATGCTGGCGACCGCGAATTCCGCCTCCGCCGCGATCACGCGGTTGAAGGAAGTGGGCGCTCGCACGATCAAACTCGTCTGCCTACTGGCAGCGCCGGAGGGGATCGCAGCGCTTGGCCGCGACCATCCCGACGTGCAGATCTTCACGGCCGCAGTCGATGATCGGCTGGACGATCACGGCTATATCCGCCCCGGCCTCGGCGATGCGGGCGACCGGATGTTTGGCACGCGCTGACGCATCGGTCTGGGCGCCAGTTCCGGCACGCGTCGACGGGTACCCACCTGCCACACTAGCGCCGCGCCCACCCACGACAGGGTTGTCTGAGTCGTCCAAATGAACCGCTAACGAAACTGGCCTGCCGATTGATTTGGCGCTTTCGTGGTCTGACCGGAACACTCTAGCGGTTTGGCCAAGACACTCTCGCCATCATGGCCGGACTTGATCCGGTAATCTATGCTTGATGGAAGCGCTTGAATTCGTTTGATCTTCTGGATCCCCGAGTCGAGCACGAGCATAACGTGAGCAGGAGGTCGAAAGGCGCGCTAGTAGCCGTGGCTGGTTTCTCGGTGCTGCGGCATAAGGTTCGCGAAAGCGTGGTTGGGGACGCGCGCCGGGCGTCAGTGGCCCGCGTGGTTGCGGTCAGCTTTTGAAGAGTGGCAGCGCCACGGTCAGCCTCGCACCCCCGCCAGGGGCATCCTCGATCGCGACCTGCCCACCATGCGCGGCGGCGAGGCTGCTGACGACGGCCAGACCGAGGCCTGCGCCGCCGGTCCGGCGGGCGCGTGAGCTGTCGGTCCGCGTAAAGGGTTCGAGCAGGAGCGCGCGTTGCGCCTCGGGGATGCCCGGCCCTTCGTCGTCGACCACGAGCCGCACCCGGTCGTCCGCCACATCGAGCCTGAGCCTCGCGCGTTGCCCGTAGCGGAGCGCATTGTCGACGAGGTTCGCCACGATCCGGCGGAGCGCGAGCCTGTCGCCCAGGATCGCTGCCTCCGCCGCCGATGCCTCCACGGTCAGCGTCACTGGTGCCCCGGCCGCGTTGCGATCGGCAACCTCCGCACTGACGAGGGCTGCGAGGTCGATCAGCTCTTCATCGAGTTCGCTGGCGCCGGCGCGGCTCGCCAAGAGCGCATCGTCGAGAAGCGAGATCATATCGGCGATATCGGCGGCGGCGCGCGCGCGATCCTCCGGATCCGCTATCCTGTCCGTCCTCAGCCGCAGCCGCGTCGCGAATGTCCGTAGGTCGTGCTGAATGCCGCCGACCAGCGCCATGCGGGCCCGGACCAGCGTTGAGAGTCTGTCCTGCAGCCGCTCGAAGGCCAAGATCAGCGCTTTCAGCTCCGGTGAGCGGGCGCGGATCTGGGGCAGCTTGATCCCGTCACCTGCCGGGTCCACCTTCTCAAGCGCCGCTGCCAACCGCGTGAGCGGCCGAAACTCACGATGCAGAAGGATGAGGGTTAAGAGCGCGATCATGATGCCGATGAGCCCCGCGCCGAACCCGATCGGCAGGCCTGACGGGGTCACGGCGAAGGGGCTGCGCGTGGCGACGACCAGCGTCTCGCCGGTCTCGAGCCCGATCCGAAACTCGACCGCGTTGAGCGCGCTCGCGAAGAAGCGGCGAAGCGGCCGATCTTCGGTCAGCGGCACGATCGCAAGCGGCCGGTCCACGAGGCGCTCCTCATAGGCCTCGACCGCCTCCGCATCCGCCGGCCAGAGCGTCGGTGCCGCCACCGCCTGCAGTGGCTCGGCCAAGACCGTGACGGCGAAGCGCGGGTTGCTGACGGCGGCGATGACGAGGGCGCGTTGATCGGGCCCAGCGCGCTCAACCGCTTCGGCCAATGCTGCCAGCCGTTCGGGTGCGGGCAGTTCCGCCGACCGATCCACCCCGTTCGAGGCATAACCCGCCGCGATCAGCGTCAGGAGCCCCGCGAAAGCCGCGACGATCACGATCAGGCTTACCCGGCCCGGCAGGCTGACCCGCGCCATCAGGCCACCGCCTTCACCGTCGCCGTGAACAGGTACCCGCCATTGCGCACGGTGCTGATAAGCTCGGTCCCGGCGCTCGCGGCACCCAGTTTCCGGCGGAGGCGCGAGACCAGCATATCGACGGTCCGGTCGAAGGGCTCGGCCCCCCGCCCGCGCAGCCGGTCGAGGATCTGATCGCGCGAGAGGACCCGGCGCGGGCGCTGCACGAAGCAGGCGAGCAGATCGAACTCCCCGCTCGTGAGGGTCAGGGCGGTGCCGTCCGCGCCCGTAAGTTGCCGCGCATCGAGGTCGATGACGAAGCGGTCGAAGGCGTAGCGCCGCGTCGGCGCCGCAGCACCCGGCTGCTCCTTGATCCGGCGCAGGACGGCCCGAATACGCGCCAGCAACTCGCGCGGGCCGAAGGGTTTCGTGAGATAGTCGTCCGCCCCCATCTCGAGCCCGACGACCCGGTCGATCTCATCACTTTTGGCGGTGAGCATCAGGATCGCGGGGCCGCCGGCCGCACGCAGACGACGGCAGATCGACAGCCCGTCCTCGCCGGGCATCATCAGATCGAGGACGATGAGATCGGGGCTGCGCTGGGCGAGGATCGCGTCCATGCCCTCCGCATCGGCCGCTTCCACCACATCCAGCCCCTCACGGCTGAGAAACTCGCCCACCAGGCGGCGGATCTCCGGATCGTCGTCGATGACGAGGATGAAGGGGCGCGGATCGGTCATGGCAGAAGGATTTGCGAGGCGCGCAGGTCGCGCAAGCCTCCGCTGAGCGCTTTTACAAACCGTTACACGCCGATGACGAAGCGATACGCGCCGTTTCGCGCTGTCGATAAGGCGATGACATTGCCGCCGTATCTCATTGCTCAGCCGGCGGGGCCAGCCCCCAATGCCCCGCCGGTCAGATATCGGACGAAAGGACATCGACCATGACAAAGCTCATCGCCATCCCCGCGCTCGCCGCTGTGCTCAGCCTCGCGACCGCCTCCAGCGCCGGAGCCTGGGAACGGCATACGACCGTCACCGGCCCCCATGGCACAGCCTCGACTTCCGCATCGGGAGGCTGCGGCGGCGGCTTCTGCTCGCGCTCGGTAACGCGGGTCGGCCCCTATGGGGCGACGTCCTCGCGGACGGTGACACGGCGGGTCTACCACCCTTACCCTTATGCCAGCCCCTATGCCGGTTCTGTCTCGCGCAGCGTGACGCGCTTCGGCCCCTACGGCGGCAGCGTGACCCGCTCGGTCAGAGTTCACCGCTAAGCCCCGCGCTGAACCCGGCAGCCCTCGACTAGGGCACCTCCAACACCACTCGTTCCAAGGAAAAGACCATGAAGACCCCTATCGCCATCATTGCGATCATCGCGGCCCTAGGCGCCGGCAACAGCAGCAGGGCGCAGACCTCCGAGGCGACGCGCGATGCGATTGTCGAGAACTTCTTCGAGGCGGATGCGGATGCCGACGGCGTCCTCACATTGGGAGAGTTCACGACCCTCATCGATCTGAACGCGGCCGACGGGCTCGGCCGGGCGGCATTGGTCAAGCGCTTCAACCGCTATGCCATGGCCTTCGGTCGGCTCGACACCAATGCGGACCGCCTGCTGACGGTGCCCGAGATGCAGGCCGCCGCCGCCGCCCGTCGGCAGTGAACCCGGCGCGCGCGCACAGCCCCTGCAACCCGGCTTCTGGTGAGGTGGAAGATGCGTGATCTTGTCGAGGAAGAGCCGAGCACGCTCATTGCCACGCGAGCGCCTGCGAGGCGCCGCAGCCGGCGCTCCAGGCTGATCTGGGTCGCGCTCTCGGCCGCGCTCATCGCCGCGACCATCGGCGGTTTGCGCTTCGGCGTGCCCGTGGCGGCGGATGCCCATAGCGTATCGGCCGGTGTCTTCGCGGTCACCCTGCGCGGCCCCGGCATGCTCGCGGCCCGCCGCCACGCGGTCCTCGGCGCAACGGTCCAAGGCCGCCTCGCAGCGCTTCCCGTCGATACCGGTGACCGGGTGGCGCGCGGCGAAAGCATCGCTCAGCTCGAGAGCGAAGAGGCCCGCCTCGACCTCGTTCAAGCCACCGAGCAGGTGCGTGCCGTCGAGTATCAGATCGCCGAGGCGGAGGCGCAGCGGCGCAGAGAGGAGGCCACGCTCACGCGCTTCGAGCGGGAGCTTGAGCGTCAGGAGGAGCTTCGAGCGCGCGGCATCGTCGCCGACGGTGCCCTCGACATCGCTTTGGCCGAGCGGGACGCAGGCCTCGCCCGCGTCGCGGAGGCCGAAGCGCGGATCGAGCGTCTGAAGGCTGATCTCCTCGCGACACACGGGCTTGTGGAGCGACGGCGCGAGGCGCTCTCCCAGACCACGATCACCGCCCCCTTCGACGGCGTCGTGGTCTCGCGGGCTCGAGAGATCGGCGACGTCGTCACCCCGGGCGCCCCCATCCTCGAGCTGGTCGATCCGTCGACGCTCCAGCTCAGCGCCCGGCTCGACGAGAGCCAGATGGCAAAGCTCGCGACCGGTCAGGCAGCGACAGTGAGCTTCGAATCCGAGCCCGGCCGGCCGCACACCGCGACCGTCGATCGCATCGGCCGCGAGGTGGATCCCGAGACGCGGGAGTTTACCATCGACCTCGCGCTCGCGAGCCTGCCCACCAACTGGGCCATCGGGCAACGGGGCGCTGCGTCGATCCGCGTGGGCGAGAGACCCGACACCATCACCCTGCCGAGCGCCCTTATCCAGTACCGAGACGGCGCACCCGGCGCCTGGGCGCTTTCCGGCAAACGTGCCGAATGGCGCCCGCTCACTCTCGGCAGTGCTGGGGACGACACTGTCGAGATCGTCGCCGGTCTCGAAAGCGGCGAGACGGTGCTCGATGCCCCTAGGCTCCACGACGGCCGGCGCGTGGCGCTCAGGCCATGAACCTCGCGATCAAGGACATCCGGCACACCCTGCCGCGCTTCGTCATCACGCTCCTCGGCGTCGGGCTGCTGATCACCGCCAGCGTCGGCATGAACGGCCTCTATCGCGGGATCGTGGCGGATGCGACGCTGCTGATCGAGCGGGTGGATGCGGATTACTGGGTCGTACAGGGGGGCAGGGCAGGGCCCTTTGCGGAGCCCTCCGTGATCTCCTCCACCATGGACCGCCGCGTCGCAGGGCTAGACGGCGTCGCCCGCGTGCGCCGCTTCATGCAGTCCGACCAACAGATCCTGCATCAGGGCCAAGAACGGCGCGCCACACTGATCGCCCTCGACTACCCAACCGATACCGGCGACTGGATCGACCTCACCCGCGGCCGCCCGCTCGCCCAAGGGCGCTACGAGGCCGTCGCCGACGAAAGCCTCGGCTTCGCCGTCGGCGACCGGATCAAACTCGCGCGCGACAGCTACGAGATCGTCGGCCTCACCCGCAACATGGTCAGCGCCATGGGCGACGGCCTGATCTTCGTCACCATCAACGACGCACTCGACGTCGCCCGGCGCAAGGCCAATGAGGAGGTCCTGCTAACCCGCGCCGCCGCCGGCATCGAAGACCTGCCCGCCGATAGCAAGATCGCGGCCATCCTCGTCGATCTGGAACCGGGCGCGGACGAAGAGGCGCTGCGCCGCGCGGTCCTGCACTGGGGCGACGCCAACATCCTGTCGAGCGCGGAGCAGAACGATCTCTTCCTCAATCAACGCCTCTGGCGGCTGAGAGTGCAGGTGCTGTCCTTCACCGGGGTCCTGCTCGCTGTCATGGCCATCGTAATCTCGCTCATCGTCTACACCATGACCCTCGAAAAACTGAACCAGATCAGCCTGCTAAAGCTGATCGGCGCCCGCAACAGCCGGATTTACGGCATGATCGTGCAGCAGGCGATGCTGATCGGGCTCGGCGGGTACCTCACGGGTATCGCGATCGCGCATCTCATCTTCCCGCTCTTCCCGCGCCGCGTGCTCCTCGACCCGCAGGACCTTGTCGTGATGTTCGGCATCGTGATGCTGATCGGCCTCGTCGCCGCGCAGCTCGGCATCCGCCGTGCGATGAAGGCCCGCCCGCAGGACGTGCTGTCATGACGCCGCTCCTCTCCATCCAGGGCGCCGCTAAGCACTATCCGAGCGGGGATACGGTGGTGAAAGCGCTCGACGGCGTCTCCCTCGACCTCCATGCCGGTGAGCTCGTCGCGATCATGGGGCCATCTGGCTCCGGCAAAAGCACCTTCCTTCTGATCGCGGGTCTGATCGATCAGCCGACGATGGGCGTGGTGCGCTTCGCCGGGCAGCCCATGTCGACACGCGAAGGCGATCTCGACCGGCTCCGCGATTTCCGCCGTCAAAACATTGGCTTCGTGTTCCAGAAGGCGAACCTGATGCCGTTCCTCACAGCAGTGGAGAACGTGGCGCTGGCGATGGAGATGGACGATGTGCCGCCGGCCGACGCCCATGCCCATGCGCTCACGCTCCTCGACGGCCTCGGCCTCGGCCATCGCGCGGACAACTTGCCGAGTAGGCTTTCGGGCGGGGAGCAACAGCGCGTCTCCATCGCCCGCGCCCTTGCCAACGACCCGAAGCTGATCCTCGCGGACGAGCCGACGGCCGCCCTCGACAGCGTGCGCGGCCAGCAGGTGATCGCCCTCTTCCGCCGCATCGCCGACGAACGCGGGACCGCCGTCGCCGTCGTCACCCATGACAACCGCAACCTCGCGCTCTTCGACCGTGTCATCGCCTTCGAGGACGGCCGAGTCGTGAGCTAGGGGCGCACCTCAACAGACCCTCCCGCCGTTCTCATCGCCCGGTCTGCCTGACAGGAGTGTGACGAGTCCCGGTCGGACCAGTCACTGAGGCCGTGCCTGGTCAGCCGCCGGGGGTCCACTTTACCCGAGGCTCAGCGTCTCCGGCGTATCGACGACCTCAACGAACACGGCGCCTTCGCTCTCACCCCCGCTGCTGTCCCGGTCGTCGATGCCGTAGTCGCGGCCAAGGTAGCTGTCGTCGCGTGTGTAGCCCGTGATCCAGAAGTCGTCTGCGCCGCCCTCTCTGTCGTTCGCGTTCTGATCGACACCGACGCCCCGTCCCTTCGCCTCGTGGTTCGCCCCGGTGGCAGAGCCATAGCGCGCATAGGGCGCAAGATCCGTCAGCAGATGCCCCTCGACCTCAACGACCTCCAGCCTGCCCATGAACGATCCGCGCGTCGCATCGGCCCCATCGAGAAGCGCGAAGGGGATGCCGAGCACCGCGACATCCTCGCCCCACCGCTCCGCGACGACCGCTTCGTAAAGCGCGAGCACCTCGACCGAGGGGCCCTGATAAACCCCGTTCACAGTCTCGAAGTCGTAAGCGTAAGGATGGCTGCGTTCCGTAAGCTCGTCGAGCAGCAGATACGGCGCCTCGTCCCGACCGTCCTCCAAGGCGGCGCCGGCCCCTAAGCCCTCAGCCGCTTCGGTTTTCTCAAGCGCCGGATCGGCCTCGACCAGCAGCGACAGGGTCGCTACCGCGCTCACGCCGCCATCCGCATCCCGCAGCTGATAGCTGAAGCTCGCCGTTGAAAGCCCAGGCTCCGCCAGCACGCTGACACGGCCATCGGCACCCAGCACGACCAAAAGCCCCGGGCTTGGATCTGCGACGCTGTCGACGGTGCTGCCATCGCCGTCGGGATCGTAGCCACCGCCGAGCAGGAGGTCGGTCACATCGGCCGCCTCGCCCGGCGCCAGAAGGAGCCACGCGTCGCTTGGATCCGGGCGTGCAGCGTCGTCCGCGCTTTCGGGAAAGTTCAGCGTGACCGGAAGCAACCCGCCTGCGTCCGCCCCTGCCGCGACCTCTTCCAGCGCCGCCGGCTTCATGACCCGCGGCTCCTGCGCGCCACCACCCGGCAGCCATGCAGCGCCCGGCTCAACAAGCAGCATGGCGCCATCAGAGCGCTGGCTTTCCGGCCGAACATGTTCCGGGCGATCCCGGGGCGCGGGGCCATCACCGGCCCTCCCATGGCGATCAAAGAGCTATCGGGACGCAAAGCAACCGTTTCGAACGAAACTCCCAGCTATCCTTAGGACATGCCGGACCACGCTGCACTGACATTTCCGCGAAAACATGGACGGGCCGACAGGGCACACCCCAACGCCCACCCCAACGGATGTCTCGCAGGATAACGCCGGACCGAATGTCAGGAGTCCAGCATTCCGAGACCCGACTTGCCCTAGCGATCACTTTCCTCCCTCGGATGTTGCCGAGCCACCGAAATCGCCCCCATCGCGCGATTGACAGAGCGACCCAACCGAGCCGAGCGTGGAACGGGGTTGGTGAGTGGGAGTGAAGGCATGCGCTACGGGGTGATCGGGCTCGGCAGCCTTGGCGGCCATCTTGCGGCGAGCCTGGCCAAGGCCGGTTTCGAGGTCTGGGTGAACGATCTCGATCGGGCGCTGGCAGACCGCCACCTCGCCCTCGGCGCCCACTGGGCCGATAGCCCGGCCGCCATCGCCGCAAACACCGACGCCGTGATCACCTGCCTGCCCTCGCCGACTGCGTCCGAGGCCGTGCTCGACGCCATGCTCCCCGCGATGCGCCCAGCGGTGCGCCCTCCGGTGCGCCCCGGAACGGGCCCCGCCATGCATTGGATCGAGATGTCCACGGTCAGCCGCGCCGACGTCCTTCGCCTCGCGGAGAAAGCGGCCGCCGCCGAGATCGGCATGCTGGAGGCACCGGTTACAGGCGGCGTCCACCTCGCCGCGCGGGGCGAGATCACCGTTCTCGTCGGTGGCGACCAGGCCGTCTTCGAGACCCATCGCCCCGCATTCGACGTCATGGGAGGGCGCATCTTCCATCTCGGCCCTCTCGGTCAGGCCTCCGTCGTCAAGGTCATCACGAACATGATGGCCTTCATCCACCTGCAGTCCTGCGCCGAGGGTCTGATGCTCGCGGCCAAAGGCGGCATCGATCTTGCTACCGCTTGGCAGGCGATCGCCGCGAGTTCCGGCAACAGCTTCGTGCATGAGACGGAGGGACAACTCATCTTGAACGGAAGCTACGATATCGCCTTCACCATGGACCTCGCGCTCAAGGATCTGGGCTTTGCCAGCGGGTTCGCGCGAGAGTTCGGGCTCGACCTGCCGCTGCTCGAGCGGACGAGCACGATCTTCGAGGACGCGAAGGCGCGGTACGGCGGCCAGGCACAATCCCCGATGATCGCGCGCCTGCAGGAGGAGGCGGCCGGTCTCGACCTCAGGGCGCCGGGTTTCCCGGGCAGGCTGGAATAGGTCTGGATGCGCTCTGGCCGCGCCCTGACCGCGATCTGACCGCGATCTGGCCGCGCGCATCGGTCGCGTGGTCGTGATTGCACTTCCCGCCAGCTTGGGAAATATTCCCACACTGATCGAGGGACCGACCGCAAGCTATGGCTGACGAGACATCCCAATCCCGCGACGCGCTATTCGCGAGTGTGCTGAAGACTGTCCTGCGCCCCTTGGTGCGGGTGCTCATCGCGCGTGGCGTCACGGCCCCGGCCCTCTATCGCGTGCTCAAGGGCGTATATGTCGAGGTGGCCGAGCAGGACTTCGCCCTCGATGGCCTCCGCCCCACGGATACCCGAATCAACCTTCTGACCGGGGTGCATCGCAAGGATATCCGCGCCATGCGCGATGCCGACGATTCAGAGGCGGCGGCCCGCGGCGCAAGGGCCAACATCATGGCGAGCTTGATCGGCCGTTGGCTCGCCGATCCTGACCTCACGGATGATCGCGGCCGCCCGATCCCCCTCCCGCGTCAGCCTCAGGAGAACGGACCCAGCTTCGAAGCGCTCGCCCGCGCGGTCAGTACCGATATGCGTCCCCGCACCCTTCTCGATGAATTGCTTGCCCAGGGGCTGGTGACGCTCGATGACGAGGCCCGCGCAGTCGAGCTTCACCCAGAAGCACTGGTCGGGCCCGCGGATTATGCGCAACGCGTGCACTTCTTCGTCGAGAACCTCGCCGATCATATCGAGGCTGCGGGGGCCAACCTCGCCGCCGAAGGTTCGGATCCGCCGTTCCTCGAACGCGCCGTCTTCTACAATCGCCTGACGGCGCAGTCCCTTGCAGAGATCGAGGCCGTGGCACGCAGCGATGGCGGCGCCCTTCTGGCCGCGATCAACCGCCTTGCCTTTATCCGCCAAGAAGCCGATGCCGACGCCCCAGAGGATGAGGCGGACGAGCGCTTTCGCTTCGGCATCTATTTCTACCGCGAGGCCGAGCCGGACGCCGACGCCGAGGCCGAGCACGCAAGCGGGGACGAGGGAGACGGTAAGGATGGCTGATCTCGACAGGCGTGGCTTCCTCGCCGCAGGCGCCGCGCTAGCGCTTTCCGGTTGCGTGAGCGGTACCGAATTCGCGGGGGGCGGACGGCGCCCGCGCCCGCCCCGCACTGGCGGGATTGGCGGCACAGGCATCGTCGGGACCCTCACCGAACTCGGCAGCATCGTCGTCAACGGCCTGCGCATCGAACTCGACGACCGCACCGCCATCAGCGACGCTTTCGGCCCACTTGCCGCCGACAGCCTGACCCCGGGGCTCAGCCTCACAGTCGAGGCTGAGCGGGAGGTCGAGGATGGCCCCCTCATTGCCCGCCGTGTGCAAGTGACGCGCCCCGTCATCGGCACGGTCACAGGGAGCGGAAACGATCTTCGCGTCGCCGGTGTGCCCGTGCGCCTCCTCCCCGGTGTTGCCCAACCCGCGCCGGGCAGCCGGGTCGCGGTCAGTGGCCTTTGGAACGGGACGACCGTCGTTGCCTCGCGTCTCGACCCGGCCGGGTCGGGCCCGGACATCCTGGCGGGCGATGTCGGTCTTGCGAGCGGCGGTATCCCCCTCGTCGGTGGCCGGCCGATCCTGGGCCCAGCGGCGCGCTTCGTGCCGATGCCGGTCGCCTTCGCCACCCTCATCGGCCGTGCCACGCCGGAGGGTTTCGCCGCCGATCAGATCAGCCTCGGTCGCTTTGCGGGCAGCGTCACGGCGCTCGAGGCACTCTCGGTCGAGGGCTATCTGGAACCAGCGCCGACCGCGCCGGGCTTCGCGATCTCGGGCCTCGGGCACAGCTTCGACCCCGCCGCCCGCCTCTCAGGCTTCGAGGGCCGCTCCCTTTTTGTCGGCCCCTACACGGGCACCTTCGACGTCGCGCTCGGCTTGCCGCTTCCCGAAGAAGCCCGCGCCCGCCGCGCCCTCCTCAGCCCCGGCTTCGACCCGCTCACCGCCGGCGCCCGCCCCGCCCGTTAGTGGTTAGACGTTGACGGCACGAACCCATCCACGTCATCCCCGGGCTCGACCCGGGGATCCAGAAGACCAAACGAACTCAGAGGGCTTCAGGCCAAATGGATTGCCGGATCAAGTCCGGCAATGACGGTATCAAGTGTCTCGGCCAAACCACTAGGGTCAAGCACTGCCTCACGCTGCAACGTCATGCCCGGGCGTGACCCGGGCATCCACGACCCCACGAACCGGGCAGACGCCACCGGATGCCCCGCCCAAGCCCCGCCAAAGTCTCGAACATGCCCCGCCAACGCCGCGGCACATCGTCAACGGCCCTGCCAATCCCAACGTGCCCTGCCCACGAAGCAGGCATCTCGCTGCTCCCAGCGGCGAAGTTCTGAGCGTATCGCCGCGCACAGCGGATCATTTCATCTTCGATCTCGACAGTGCTCGACCGATGCCTGAGACTTCGCGTCGAGCCGCCCCCGCGGCGCATAGCCGGCAGTACCGGAGCCGGGCAAACAGGGAGATCGCAATGATCGTTATCACTCGGGTGGCGGCCGTCGGTGGGGTCGCTGTTGGGACCGCAGTTGGCGCCGCCATGGCGCTGATGTCCGGCGCTGCCGTGGCGCAGGATCTGACGCCGTTCACCTTCGGCACGAACTGGGTCGCCCAGGCCGAGCATGGCGGCATCTACCAAGCGGTCGCCGACGGCACCTACAACGCATGCGGCCTCGACGTGACGATCGAGGCAGGGGGCCCGCAGGTGAACGGCCGCGCCCTAATGATCGCCGGCAAGCTCGACGCCTATATGGGCGGCAACATGCTGCAGCCCTTCCTTGCCATCGACGAAGGCATTCCCATCGTCGTCGTCGGCGCGAACATGCAGAAAGAACCGCAGGTCATGATGACCCATCCGGGTCGCGTGGCGACGTTCGAGGAGATCGGTCCCGAAGGCCTCACCATCCTCGCGGGCGATGGCGGCTTCCAAACCTACTACCCGTTCTTCGTCGAGACGGCCGGTTGGCAGCCGGAAAAGCGTGAGCCTTACACCTTCAACTCCGCCCCCTTCATCGCAGATGAGAACAAGGCGCAGCAGGGCTACGTCACATCCGAGCCCTACGCCATCGAGCAGGCCACGGGCTGGGCGCCCGATGTCTGGCTCCTCGCGGATTACGGCTTCGAGAGCTACGCCACCACCATCGAGATGATGAAGCCCTTCGTCGATGCGAACCCGGAGGTCGTCAAATGCTTCGTCGATGGCACCGCTATCGGCTGGTACAATTATCTTTACGGCGACAACGCCGCCGCCAACGAGCTGATCAAGAAAGACAATCCCGACATGACCGACGGCCAACTCGCCTTCTCGATCCAGGCCATGAAGGACTACGGCATCGTCGACTCAGGCGACGCGCTCACGCTCGGCATCAACGCCATGACCGACGAGACCATGGCCAAGTTCTTCGAGATCATGGTGGGCGCGGGCGTGATCGACGCGGATCTCGACTTCAAATCCGCCTACACGCTCGATTTCGTTAACAAGGGTGTCGGCCTCGACATCAAGAAGAAGCTGACCGACGGCTAGGCCCATGGACGGCGCGCGCACAGCATCGGCGCCCCTGTTGACCATCGGCAATGTCTCGAAGGTCTTCGGGGGCCAGGTGACGGCGTTGCGCGGGATGAGCATGACGCTCGGGGAGGGGGATTTCGTCTCCCTCCTCGGGCCCTCCGGCTGCGGGAAGTCCACAGCACTCCGCCTCATCGCGGGGCTCACGCAGCCCACGACCGGCCAGATCCTTTGGCGCGAGGGCGTGGAGCCCGATCTCGGCATCGTCTTCCAGGAACCGACACTCGCGCCCTGGTCCACGGTCTTCGGCAATGTCTGGCTCCCGCTCAGGCTTCGCGGACAGTCCAAGGCAGCGGCCCGTGCCCGCGTCGAGGAGGCGATCGCTTCCGTGGGCCTCGCAGGCTTCGAGCAGGCCTACCCGCGTGAGCTTTCGGGGGGCATGAAGATGCGCGTCTCCATCGCCCGCGCCATGGTCACGCGCCCGAAGCTCCTCCTGATGGACGAGCCCTTCGCCGCCCTCGACGAGATCACGCGCTTCAAGCTCAACAACGACGTGCTGACGCTCCAGCAGGATCTCGGCTGCACCGTCATCTTCGTCACGCATTCCGTGTTCGAGAGCGTCTTTCTCTCAAACCGCATCGTCGTCATGGCAGCCCGCCCGGGCCGCGTCGTGCACGACATCCCCAACGACGCGCCCTATCCCCGCGACGAGGCGTTCCGCACCAGCCACGACTATGTCGAACGCTGCCGCGCGGTCTCTGCCTCGCTGCGCGACGCGATGGAAATGGGCGCGGGGCACGAGGAACACTGATGGTCGACACCCCCCTCGCCCCAGGCGCCCAAACCGCACCACTCGGAGCCGAGACCCCCGAGATCGATCTCGATGAGCTTCGCCGCATGCGTCAACGCCGGGCCGAGCGTATCGGTGCCTGGGCCCTGCCGGTTATCGTGATCGCGGCAACCATCGGCGCCTGGCACGCTGTCGTGACGCTGAACGAGATCCCGCATTACATCCTGCCGGGCCCCGACCGCGTCGCCTCGACGCTGATCGAGGACTGGCCGATCCTCTGGGGCGCGCTCCTCGTCACCCTCCGCGTCACGATGCTGGCGCTTGCGACGGCGATCATCGCGGGCGTCGGCCTCGCGATCCTATTCTCGCTCTCGAAATGGGTGGAGATGTCGCTCTTCCCCTACGCGGTGATCCTGCAGGTCACGCCCATCGTCGCCATCGCACCGCTGATCCTGATCTATATCGACAGCAAGATCGTGGCGCTCGTGGTCTGCGCCTGGATCGTGGCCTTTTTCCCGGTGCTCTCGAACACGACGCTCGGGCTGAACTCCGCCGACCACAATCTGCGCGACCTCTTCCGGATCTACGGCGCGTCGAAATGGCAGACGCTCAGGCTCCTGCAGATCCCCTCGGCCATGCCTTACTTCCTTGCGGGGCTCAAGATCGCGGGCGGCCTCTCGCTCATCGGTGCCATCGTCGCCGAATACGTGGCGGGCACCGCCGGCACAGGCGCAGGTCTCGCCTTCCGCATCCTCGAGGCCGGCTACCGGCTCAACATCCCCCGGATGTTCGCGGCCCTCCTGCTGATCGCGATCACGGGCGTGGTGATCTTCGCCGCGACTTCTCTCATCCACCACCTCGTGCTTCGCAAATGGCATGAGAGCGCGATCAAGAGGGAACGGTGAGCACACCTCTGAATTGGCCTGAGGGTCCTATCCTTCTCAAGAACGTCCATGGGCCATGGACGGCCCTGCCGCCATCCATGGCCGAGGGGGGGCGCGATGGCCTCGTCCCCACTGCCATTGCCCTCCGCGACGGCGCCATTGCCGAGCCGCGGGGCGACGAGACGGTGCTGGATCTCGCGGGCGCTGTGGCGCTCCCCGCTTTCGTCGACTGCCACACCCATCTCGACAAGGGCCATATCTGGCACCGCCAGCCAAACCCTGATGGCACCTTCCAAGGCGCGCTCGAGGCCGTGCGCGGGGATCGCGGCGCGAACTGGACCGGCGCGGATGTCGCCACCCGCATGGGCTTCGGGCTCGAGGCCGCCTACGCGCGCGGCACCGTCGCCGTCCGCACCCATCTCGACAGCGGCGACCACCGCACCGAAAGCTCCTGGAACGCCTTTGCCGAGGCGCGCGAGGCCTGGGCCGGGCGCATCACCCTTCAGGCCGCCTGCCTCACCATCCTCGACGAGGTCGAAAGCGACGCCTACTGCGCCATGGCCGATCTCGTCGCCCGCCACCGGGGCGTCCTCGGCGCCGTCACCTACCCGATGCCGGACCTGCCCCGGCGGCTCGACACCTTCTTCCGCCTCGCAGCCGAGCGCGGCCTCGACACCGATTTCCACGCCGACGAAAGCCTCGATCCTGCAAGCGACACGCTCCGCCTCATCGCCGAGGCGAAGATCCGCAACGGGTTCGAGGGCCGCGTCCTCTGCGGCCATTGCTGCACGCTATCGGTCATGGCCGAGGCCGCCGCCGACCGGACCATGGACGCCGTCGCCGAGGCCGGCCTCGACATCGTGTCGCTGCCCATGTGCAACATGTACCTGCAGGACCGGCACGCGGGCCGCACCCCCCGCTATCGCGGCGTGACCCTCGTGCACGAGCTCAAGGCCCGCGGCGTCAACGTCTCCTTCGCCTCCGACAACACTCGCGACCCGTTCTACGCCTATGGCGATCTGGACATGGCCGAGGTCATGCGAGAGGCGACGCGCATCGCCCATCTCGACCACCCGGTTGCCGACTGGCCCGCAAGCTTCGCCCGGAACCCCGCCCGCGCCATGGGTCTATCCGCCGAGATGAACATAGGATCCCTTACCCCCGGCGCCCCGGCGGATCTCGTGATCTTCCCCGGCGCGCGGAGTTGGACCGAGCTCAATGCCCGCCCGCATACCGACCGCCTGGTGATCCGTGGCGGCCGTCCCCTCACCGCCACGCCCCCGGCCTATGACCGGCTCGACCCACTGTTTGAGACCCCGCGCCCCTTGTCGGAGACCGCATGACCGAGACCGCCACGCCATCACAGGTCAATCCTCAGCAGATCGACGCCGCCAAGGCCGCGCTCGCCCATCTCGACCTCGACGACCACCCCAAGACGGTGAAGCAGAAAAGCCGCGACTTCTTCTGGTACTCCCCCGTCCTCAAGGCGCGGCTCGACCATCTGACCGCCGATTTCGTCGTCGCCCCCCGCAGCGTCGAGGAGGTCGTCGAGGTCATGCGCGTGGCCTATGCCCACGATATCCCTGTCACGACCCGCGGCGCCGGGACGGGCAATTACGGCCAGGCCATGCCGCTCTCGGGCGGCATCGTGCTCCACATGAAGCATCTCACCCGCGTGCTCGACCTCGCGCCCGGTCGGATCCTCGCGGAAAGCGGCATCATCCTCGCCGATCTCGACCGCCACACCCGCGACGAGACGGGACAGGAGCTTCGCATCCACCCCTCGACCCACGGCACCGCATCCCTCGGCGGCTTCATCGCCGGTGGCTCGGGCGGCGTCGGCTCGATCCGCTGGGGTGGCCTCCGCGCCACCGGCAACATCCTCAGCCTCAAGCTCGTCACCTGCGAGGCCGAGCCGCGCGTCCTCACCCTAACCGGCGACGACATCCAGAAGGCCAACCACGCCTATGGCGTCAACGGCGCCATCGTCGAGGTCGGCATGCCGCTCGCCCCGGCCTATGACTGGGTCGACGTGATCATCGGCTTTGACGATGTGATCGAGGCGACGCGCCGCGCCATGGCCCTCGCGAGCGAAGACGCGATCCTCCTCAAACAGCTCTGCACCGTGGCCGATCCCGTCCCCTCGCAATACTTCCGCCGCCACGCGAAGTATCTGCCGGCGGGCAAATCCGTCCTCATCGCCATGGTCGCTTCGCACAGCCTCGACGCCCTCCTGACCATCGCGGCGCGGTGGCCGGGGGCCGAGATCCTTTATAACGCCGCCAAGGATGACAGCACCGGGCTGCCGCCCGCCTTTGAGCTCGGCTGGAACCACACGACGCTCCGCGCGCTCCGCGTGGACCCCTCGATCACCTATCTGCAGACGGCCTATATGGGTGCCGACCCGCTGGCCTCGATGGCGAAGATGCACGCGATGTTCGGCGACGAGGTCCCGATCCATACCGAGATCACCCGCTTCGACGGCGGCACACAGCTCTCGGGCCTGCCGCTCGTCCGCTTCACGACCGAGGAGCGCCTCGACGAGATCATCGCCCTCCACGAAGCCAACGACTGCCCGATCTTCAACCCCCACCGCTACACGCTGGAGGAAGGGGGCATGAAAGAGACTGACCCCGTCCAACTCGCCTTCAAACGCGAATGCGACCCGAAGGGCCTCCTAAACCCCGGCAAAATGATCGCCTGGGACGACCCCAACTGGGACTTCACCACCCAGCGCTTCTACACCTACGCCGGCCAGCGCTGAGGCAACCCCTCTTCAGCATGTTCGCAGAGCCCGCGTCATTGCCGGGCCCGACCCAGCAATCCACTGCCAAGCAGCATGGATGCCCGGGTCAAGCCCGAGCATGACGTCACACCAAAGTCGCGAAAACCCCAGCAACACGACTGTCACTGCCGGTCCCGACCCCGCGATGCCCTGGCCCATCCGAGACCAAGTCCATCCAGCCGGGTCATCCCCGGGCTAGACCCGGGGATCCAGGGGGCCGATGTAAAGCAAATGCTTGTTGGCAGGCTGGATCGCCGGATCAAGTCCGACAATGACGGAGCCTAGCCTTCCGGTCAGTGCGCTAGCGACTGAGCCTGGCGACGCTCTTCGCGACGCTGCCACTGATAGCACTGTGCTCGAGCCCGGTGAGCCGCCCCTCGGCGACCACGGCGCGCCCCTCGACGTACAGGGCCTTTGGGGTGAACGGGCCTGAGAGGACGAGGCCCGCGACCGGGTCCCAAAGGCCGGCGGCGGGCAGGGTGCTCATGTCCCAGAGGGCGAAGTCGGCGCGTTTGCCGGGCTCTAGGCTGCCGAGATCGTGGCGGCCGAGCACCGCCGCGCCGCCGCGCGTTGCGACCTCCAGCGCCTCGCGCGCCGTGAACGCGTCCGCACCCCGCGCGACGCGCTGCAACAGCATCGCCTGGCGCGCCTCCAGCAAGAGATGCGCCGCGTCGTTCGAGGCGGAGCCATCCACCCCCAGCCCCACTTTCACGCCCGCATCCACCAGCGCGCGGAGCGGCGCGATCCCGCTCCCCAACCGGCAGTTCGAGGACGGGCAATGCGCAACCCCCGTCCGCGTCCGCGCGAAAAGGTCGATCTCGCCCGCATCGAGCTTCACGCAATGCGCATGCCAAACATCGTCGCCGGTCCAGCCCAGCTCCTCGGCATATTGCCCGGGCCGGCAGCCGTAATGCGCAAGGCTGTAGGCGACATCCTCGTCGTTCTCGGCGAGATGGGTGTGCAGCATCACCCCCTTCTCCCGCGCCAGCACCGCCGCATCGCGCATCAGGCCCGTGCTGACCGTGAAGGGCGAGCAGGGCGCCAGCGCCACCCGCACCATCGCGCCGGGGTTTGGGTCGTGAAAGGCCGCCACCACGCGCTCCATATCGCGCAGGATCGCGGGCTCCTCCTCGGTCAGGAAATCCGGCGGCAGCCCGCCCTGGCTCTCCCCGATGCTCATGGCACCGCGCGTGGCGTGAAACCGGATGCCGACCCGCCCCGCCGCTTCGATCGAATGGTCGAGCCGCGCGCCATTCGGGAAGATGTACTGGTGATCCGAGGCGCAGGTGCAGCCCGAAAGCGCGAGCTCCGCGAGCCCCAGCGTCACGGCCGCCTGGATGTCCTCGGGCCCCATCCGCGCGAAGATCGGGTAGAGCGATTTGAGCCAGCCGAAGAGGAGCGCATCCTGCCCGCCCGGAACCGCGCGGACGAGCGACTGGAACAAGTGATGATGCGTGTTCACGAGGCCCGGCGTGACGACGGAGCCTGCAGCCTCCACCACCGCGTCCGCCGGCGCGCGCTCCCCGGGCTCTCCAGGCGCGCCCACGGCCACCACCGCCCCGTCCTCGGCCCGCAGCCAGCCGCCCGCGATCTCGCGCCGGGCACCGTCCATGGTGACGAGCACATCGGCGCCGCGGAGGAGCAGCGACGCCATCAGCCCTCGCCCATGATCGTGTAGGGGGCGTCGAAGGTATGTTCCTCAAGGTTCGCGCCCGGCCCCGCCCGATCGACAACCCAGAAATCCGCGGCCCGCTCAAGCGGGGTCAGCACCCCATGCCAGACCCCGGCGAGCAGGTTCACGCCAACGCCCGCGCCCGCCAGAAACGCCAACGGCGCGCCCGGCCGCCCGCCCGCATCCGGAGCCACCGTCACGAGCCAGGGATCGGGCCCCGCGGGCAGAAAAGCCTGGCTGCCATCGGGATGCCGCTCCATGAGGCCAAGCGCATAGGGCAGGCGCACGGGCTCCGAACGGAATAGCGAGATCTTCGCCCGCCCCCCGCCGAGAAAGGCGAGCCGCGCGAGATCGTCGTGCCGTTCGCAGCGCCCGGCATTGATCATGATCGGCGCCTCTCCCGGCACCAACACGTCGCCGAAAGGCGCGAAGGCCGCCGCCTCCAGCGGCCGGGCCCGGACCGTGCTCACCGCCCCCCCGAAAGATCGAGCGCCGGGTGGCGGTTGACGTCTTTGTAGAGGAGATAGCGGAACCGTCCCGGCCCCGCCGCATAGCAGGCCTGCGGGCAAAAGGCGCGGAGCCACATGAAATCCCCAGCCTCGACCTCGACCCAGTCCCGGTTCAGCCGATAGACGGCCTTGCCTTCCAGCACATAGAGGCCGTGTTCCATCACATGCGTCTCCTCGAACGGAATGACGCCGCCTGGCTCAAACGTCACGATCGTCACGGCCATGTCGTGGCGCATGTCGTCGGGATCCATGAACCGGGTCGTGGCCCAACGATCCGTCCCCGGCATCGCCACGGGTGCGACCGCCGCTTCGTCCAGCGCGTAGAAATCCGGCGGTGACAGCCCTTCGGCATTCGTCCAACGCTTCCTGATCCAATGAAAGACCGCAGGCTCGTCGCCCGGATTAGTTAGGCTCCAATGCGTCCAGGGCGGCAGATACGCGAAATGCCCGGGGCCGAGCGTATGATCCCGCCCATCCACATGGATCCGCACGGCGCCCGCGGTCACGAAGAGCGCCCCTTGCGACTGCCCATCCGGCTCACCAACGCCACAACCGCCGCCGGGCGCCACCTCCATCACATACTGCGCGAAGGTCTCCGCGAAGCCCGTCATCGGGCGCGCCAGGATCCAGGCCCGCGCGCCCTCCCAACCGGGAAACCGGCTGGTGACGATGTCCGTCATCACGCCGCGCGGGATCACTGCATAGGCCTCGGTGAAAACAGCGCGCCCGGTATGAAGCGCCGCCTGATCCGGCAAGCCGCGCTCGGGCAGCGCGTAGGACGGGGACGGGCTCGGCGCTTCGGCCGACGGGGCCGGCGCCCGCGCCACCGGCGGGGCGAAGATCGAGGGCAGGCGCGGTCCGTCCGTCATGATGCCAAGATCTCCCTCAGCCGCATCAGCGCGATACGCTCCACCTCGGCGCAGGCGGTCGCGAACTCCACCTCCGCGATGTTCTCCATCCGCGCTTCGAAGGCGGCCAGGATCTCGGCCTTGCCACGCCCCTTCACCGCCATGATGAAGGGATGACCGAAGCGGGCGCGATAAGCCTCGTTCAGCGTGCCGAACCGCGCCCGCTCATCATCCGTCAACGCATCGAGCCCCGCGCCAGACTGCTCCGCCGCGCTTTCGGGCGTTAGCTGCCGTGCCGTGGCGAGCCTGCCTGCTAGATCCGGATGCGCGTCCAGCACCGCCCGCCGCCGCCCTGCATCGGCCAGCCTGAAACGGGTGCGGAGCGCTGCGTGCAGCCCTTCGACCGTGTCCATGGCGGGCCCGATCCCGAAATCCCAGGCCTCCTCCGCGATCCAGGCCGAATGCTCGAACACTCCGCCGAAGGCCGCAACGAAGGCCGCCTTGTCCATGCCCGACGGCCGTACGGCGCGCGCCACAAAGGGATGCGTCGACGCCCAATGCTCCGCGATCTCCAACCGCGTCGCCATCCAAACGCCCGAATGCCCCGCGACGTGGTCCAGGAACCGGTCGAGCGCCGCCGCCCGCCCGGGCCGCCCCGCCAACCGGCAGTGGAGCCCCACACTCATCATCGCAGGCCGCCCTGCCGCCCCCTCGGCATAAAGGCGGTCGAAGGTGCTCGTAAGATAGCTCTCGAACTCATCCGGCTCGTTGAACCCTGGGCTCACGCTGAACCGCATATCGTTCGCATCCAGCGTGTAGGGCACGACCAAAAGCGGGCCCGACGGCGTCTCGTGCCAATACGGCAACTCATCCGCATAGCTGTCGGCGGCGTAGGCAAAGCCGCCGATCTCCCCCACCAGATCCACCGTCTCGGTCGAGCAGCGCCCCGTGTACCAGCCCCGCGGCGGCGCGCCCGTGATCGCGGTGTGGAGCGCAATAGCCGCCTCCATCTCCGCCTTCTCCGCCGCGCGGTCGTGATCGGCATAGTCGATCCAGCGCATGCCATGGCAGGCGAGCTCCCATCCCGCCGCCTGCATCGCGGCGACCTGCGCCGGCGCCCGCGCCATCGCGCTCGTCACGGCGAAGACCGTTACCGGCACGCCGCGCGCGGTCAGGATCTCATGCAGCCGCCAGAACCCCTTCCGTGCGCCGTATTCATAGATCGTCTCCATGTTCCAGTGCCGCTTGCCTGGCCAGGGTGCAGCCCCCGGGATCTCGGAGAGGAACGCTTCGGATTCCGCATCTCCATGGAGCAGGCAGCGCTCGCCCCCCTCCTCGAAGTTCAGCACCACCTGCAGCGCGATACGCGCCCCGTCGGGCCAGGCTGGATCCGGCGGGTGCTGCCCATGACCGAAGAGATCGCGCGGATAGGGCATCTGGGCTCCTCTGAGCTGCTCGGGGAGGTCCTGTCGGCAAAGCCGCGCCAACTGGGCGCGGGCCCTGAGTTTCCGAAAAGCCTTGCAGCGAAAGCAAGCGGTAATGCATCGTTTCGCTGCAACGCGGCAGCATTCTCCATGCCCGGTTGCCCAATGGATGCCCAGTGGACGCCTAGTGGATGCCTAAGGCGGCTGCCCCAGGCGGAGCCCCAGGAGACGCGCGATGGCCGAAAAGATCGGCACCGGCCGCCTGACAACCCATGTCCTCGACACGGGCCTCGGTCGGCCGGCCGCGGGGCTCTCGCTCTCGCTTTGGCGCTTCGATGCGGAGGGCGATGCGGAATGCATCCTGCGCACCGAGACGAATGCCGACGGCCGGACCGATGCGCCGCTCCTCGACGGCGACGCCTTCGAGACCGGCGCCTATGAGATCGTGTTCGAGGCAGGCGCCTATCTCGCGGCCTCCGGCGCTACTGTAAGCGATCCGCCCTTCCTCGACGACGTGCCGATCCGCTTCGCCATGGCCGAGGAGGCGCATTACCACGTGCCGCTCCTCCTCTCCGCCCATGGCTACAGCACCTATCGGGGCTCATGATGATCCGCTTCCTCTTGAACGGCCGGGAAGTGAGCCACGCGCCAGCGGGTCCTGCCGAGACGCTGCTCGACTACTTGCGCCTCGAGCAGCGGCTTTGTGGTACGAAAGAGGGCTGCGGCGAGGGTGATTGCGGGGCCTGCACCGTTCTTGTCGGCCGTCCGACCGCCGGGGACGGGTCAGCCTCCACAAGCGGCAAGGCAATGAACTATGAGCCTGCCAATGCCTGCATTCGGCTGATGCCCTCGCTCCATGGCTGCCATGTCGTGACGGTCGAGGCGCTGGCGTCCGGCGACAGGCTGCACCCGGTCCAACAAGCGATGGTCGAGCATCACGCGAGCCAGTGCGGCTTCTGCACGCCCGGCATCGTCATGGCCCTCTGCGCCCATCGTCACTCCGGCGGTGCGTCGGACCGCACAGCGCTCGAAACCGCGCTCCAGGGCAATCTTTGCCGTTGTACCGGCTACGCGCCGATCCTGGACGCAGGCCGCGCCGCGCTCGCCGCGGATGCGCCCGACGCCTTGACCGAGGAGGCGCCCCACGACGCAGCCCGCCTCCGCCCGCTCGCGCCAACCGACCGGATCACGCTCATGGGCGCGGAAGGCACGGCTTTCCTCCCCACCGATCTCGACGACCTCGCACAGATCCTCGCCGAGCACCCCGATGCGACGCTCGTCGCCGGTGCCACGGATATCGGCGTCTGGACGGCGAAGGACTTCCGCTCGATCTCGCCCGCCGTCTTCATCGGTCATCTGCCCGAACTCACCGCTGTCGAGCCGATCCCCGGCGGCCTCCGCATCGGTGCGGCCGTGAGCTATGCGGCGCTCCTCCCTTGGATCGACCGGCGCCACCCGCATCTCGCGGCCTATTGGCGGCGCATCGGCGGGCCGCAGATCCGGGCCGCTGGGACCATCGGCGGCAACCTCGCGACCGCCTCGCCCATCGGCGACACCGCCCCGCCCTTCATCACCCTCGGCGCCCGCATCCATCTCTCTGGGCGCGACGGGCGGCGGACGCTCCCCCTCGAAGACTTCTTCCAGGGCTATCGCGAAACCGCCCTCACCCGCGGCACATTCATCGAAGCGGTGGAGCTGCCGGACCCGGACCCTGCCGCCTTCCACGCCGCCTGGAAAATCTCGAAAAGGCGGGACGAGGACATCTCCTCCCTCTCCGCCGCCTTCGCCCTCACCTTGTCCCAGGGCCGCGTCGCAACCGCGCGCATCGCCTTCGGCGGCATGGCGGCGCAACCGATGCGGGCCCAGGCGCTGGAAAGCTCCCTTGAGGATCGCCCCTGGAGCCTCACCACCGCCACGGCCGCCGCCGCAGCGCTCACCGAGGACTTCGAGCCCATCTCCGATATGCGCGCCTCGGCTTCGTACCGCGCAGCCGTCGCCCGAAACCTCGTCCTGCGCGCCTGGCGCGAAAGCACGGGCGAAGCCGCGAGCCTTGAAGCCCATGCCGCGGGATGAACGCCTCGACGCCCCGGCCCCACCAACTGGGCCGACCGCCGGGCGGACCACTGGCGGCGAGGCGCGCGCGCATGAAAGCGCGCATAAGCACGTCACGGGCGCTGCCGTCTTTCTCGACGACATGGCGCAGCCCGCCGACCTCGCCCACGCCTATCTCGGCCTCTCGGAGATCGCGCGCGGCCGGATTGAGGCGCTCGACCTCGACGCCGTGCGGGCAACCCCCGGTGTGCTCGCCGTCCTGACCGCCGACGACTTCCCCCACAACGACATCTCCCCCACGGGCAAGGGCGACGACCCGATCCTGCCCGCGCGCGAGATCGCCTTCTGCGGACAGCCGCTCTTCGCCGTGGTCGCCACCACGCGAGAGATCGCACGGCGTGCAGCCCGGCGCGCCCGCGTCGAGACCACCACCGCCACGCCTGTCCTCAATGTGGCGTCGGCGGAGGCCGCGGGCGGCGCGCTCGTCACCGAGCCGCTGACCCTCGCTCGCGGCGATGCGGAGGCAGGCCTCGCCCGCGCACCCCTCAAGCTCGACGGACGCATGGTGATCGGCGGTCAGGACCATTTCTACCTCGAAGGCCATATCGCCCTCGCCATCCCGGGCGAGGACGGCGACATGACGGTCTGGTCCTCGACCCAGCACCCTTCCGAAGTGCAGCACATGGTGGCGCATACGCTCGGCGTGTCGTCCTCGGCCGTGACGGTGAAGGTGCGGCGCATGGGCGGGGCCTTCGGCGGTAAGGAGACGCAGTCGAACCTCTTCGCCTGCATCGCCGCCATCGCTGCCCGCCGCCTCGGCCGGCCGGTCAAGATCCGGCCAGACCGCGATGACGATATGCTCGCGACCGGCAAGCGGCACGATTTCGTCGTGGACTACAGCGTCGGCTACGCGCCTTCGGGCCGGATCACCGCGCTCGATGCGACTTTCCGAGCGCGCTGCGGCTTTTCGGCGGATCTCTCGGGCCCTGTCACCGACCGCGCGCTCTTCCACGCCGACAACTGCTATTTCTACGAGGACATCCGCCTCCGCTCCCGCCCGCTCCTGACCAACACGGTCTCCAACACCGCCTTCCGCGGCTTCGGCGGCCCGCAGGGCATGCTCGCGGGCGAACGGGTGATCGAGGAGGTGGCCTACGCCCTCGGCCGCGACCCGCTCCAGATCCGCCGCGCGAACTTCTACCGCGACGGCGCGGATATCACCCCCTACCACCAGCGGGTCGAGGACAATATCATCGCCCGCCTCGTCGATGAGCTCGAGGCGAGCGCGGACTACCAGGCGCGCCGCGCCGCCGTGATCGAGGCCAATCGGGAGAGCCCGGTCATCCGCCGCGGCATTGCCCTCACGCCCGTCAAGTTCGGGATCAGCTTCACCGCCACCTGGTACAACCAGGCCGGCGCCCTCGTGCATGTCTATCGCGACGGCTCGGTCCATCTGAACCATGGCGGCACCGAGATGGGGCAGGGCCTCAACACCAAGGTCGCGCAGGTCCTGGCCGAG
>JBCDFC010000010.1:0-40747 GCA_039178805.1 Pseudomonadota bacterium
AAATCGAGCGCCTCGCGTGCGGAGCCGATATTGGGTGCGAAGCCGCCTTCGTCGCCGACATTGGTGTTGTGGCCGGCGGTCTTCAGCTCTTTCTTGAGGGTGTGAAAGACCTCGGCCCCCATGCGCAGTGCCTCGCGAAAGGAGGGGGCGCCGGTGGGCATGATCATGAACTCCTGGATGTCGATCGGGTTGTCCGCGTGCTCGCCCCCGTTGACGATGTTCATGAGAGGCACGGGCAGGGTGCGGGCCGAGACGCCGCCGACATAACGATAAAGCGAGAGGCCCGAGGAGGTGGCCGCGGCCTTGGCCACCGCGAGGGAGACGCCAAGGATCGCGTTGGCGCCGAGGCGGGCCTTGTTGGGCGTGCCGTCAAGCTCGATCATCGCAAGATCGATGGTCTTCTGCGCATAGCCGTCGACCCCGGCGAGCGCTTCGAAGATCTCACCATTGACGGCATCACGGGCCTGCTCGACGCCTTTGCCGAGATAACGCGCGCTGTCCCCGTCCCGCAGCTCCACCGCCTCATGCGCCCCGGTCGAGGCGCCCGAAGGCACGGCGGCCCGGCCTTCCGCACCATCCTCCAGCACCACATCGACCTCGACGGTCGGATTGCCGCGGCTATCCAGAATCTCACGGGCGGTGATATCGACGATGGCGCTCATGGCGGCCCCCTATTGCTGGTGGTCGGGCGCGGTGTAGCGCGGGGGCGGGCGCGGAAACAACCGGGGCGAGATGGGGATCAGCCGACTTCCGATGCGCTCCGCGCTTTCTCCGCCCGCTTTGCTTCGGTCCAGAGGGCGTCCATTTCCTCAAGTGTGGCGTCCCAGACGGTGCGGCCTTCTTCGGCGAGGCGGGCTTCGATCGCACGGAAGCGGCGTTCGAATTTGGCGTTGGTGCCGCGGAGGGCGGCTTCGGCGTCGACGCCGAGATGGCGGCCGAGATTGACCATGACGAAGAGGAGGTCGCCGAATTCGTCCTTGATGCGGTCCGGATCGTCGCGGCCGACTTCTTGGCGGAGTTCGCCCGCCTCTTCGACGACCTTCGCCATGACGTCGTCCGGGTCCTGCCAGTCGAAGCCCGGTTCTGCGGCGCGTTTTGTGAGCTTGAGCGCGCGGGCAAGGGCCGGCATGCCGCCAGGCACGTCGTCGAGGACGCTGTCGCGGCGCTCGCCCTTCTCCGCACGCTCCTCGGCCTTGATCGTCTCCCAGTCGAACTCATCGGGGCTTGCGCGTTCGCCCCCCGGTTCGCGGCCGAAGACATGGGGGTGGCGGCGCAGCATCTTATCGGCGGAGGCGCGCGCGACGTCGTCGAAGGAAAACGCACCCGCCTCCTCCCCGATACGCGCATGATAGACGACCTGGAGGAGGAGATCGCCAAGCTCGTCGACAAGCGCGTGGGTGTCCTTGGCCGCGATGGCCTCGGCAACCTCCGTCGCCTCCTCGATCGTATAGGGCGCGATGCTCTCCCAGGTCTGCTCGCGGTCCCAGGGACAGCCGTCGGGCGCGCGGAGCCGGGCCATGATCTCAAGCAGACGCTCAAGCCCCGCGTCGCGGTCGAAGACGAGCGCGTCGGAGGTGGGCCGGTCGGGAAGGGGGCGCTCCGTCACGCCGCGGCCCTTGCTGCCTGCGCGCGGGCGCGGATGCCGATCAGGTTGCCGGCGAGGATCACACCGGCGCCGATGAAGACGGCAACCTCCAGCCGTTCACCATAAAGGAGCGCGCCGGCGCCCGCGATCACCGGCAGGCGCATGAACTCCATGGGAGCGACAACCGAGGCCGGGGCCGCGAAAAGCGCGCGGGTGAGCGAAAGATGGGCCGTGAGCCCGCAGATCGCGACGAGGATCACCCAGGGAACGAGGGCCTCGGAGGGCCATGCGATGCCGCCGGGAAGCGCGCAGAGGACGCCCATCACCGCCTGGCTGAGCGTCATCCAGAAGAGGATGCAGAGCGCTGTGTCCTCGCGGCTGAGCCGTTTCGTGAAGATATTGGTCAGTGCGAAACCGACGGCGGCGAAAAGCCCCGCGCCATGGCCGAGTTCGAGCGGCGCGAGGCCCGGGCGCGCGACGATGAGAATGCCGAGAAAGCCCATGCCGGCGGCGATCAGCACCCCGCGGCTTAGCCGTTCGGCCAGAAGGAGAGGTGCGAGGAGGACGACCCAGATCGGCGAGGTGAACTCGATCGCCACGAGCTGTGCGAGGGGGATCGTGGCGATGCCGTAGAACCATGCGTTCTGCGCAGCGAAGTGGACGACGTTGCGCGCCACATGCTCGCCTGCGAGCCTGGTTCGTGCACCGCGAGCGCCGTGGAACCAGCAGAGCATCGCGGCGATCACCGGGAAGCCGAGGGCGGAACGGTAGGCCATGATCTCGAATGTATCGAGTTCGGCCGAAAGCTCGCGCCCGGCGACGGCCATGGTCGCGAAGGACGCGATGGCCCCCATCATCCAAAGGGCGGCAGCGCCCGTGCCCTGCAGGTCCTCGCTATTGGCGGCGGTTGAGGACGCGGTCATTGCACGATGGCGCCGCGGGCGTTCTCGTCCATGCCGGCAAGCTCCATGCCCTTCCAGACAACAGCTTTGCCGAGGTTGAACCACCAGGCCATCGCCTCGCGCACAAGGAACGCGCCGCGCACGAAGACACCGTGCTCGTCGAGCCCTGGCGAAGCCACGGCGACGACGTCCTCTTTGCCGAGGAGATGCGCGAGGGCCAAGGCACGCGGCAGGTGGAAGGCATCTGTCAGGATCGCGAATTTGGTGAAGCCCTGCGCCTCGCCCAGCGCGAAGGAGAAGCGCAGGTTTTCGAGGGTCGTCTGCGCATCAGGCTCGATAAAGAGGCGGTTGGCCGCGACCCCGCCTTGGATCGCGCGGTTGCGCATCAGTCCCGCCTCGCCCTCGGGCCGGTCGACCCGGTTAAGGGTTCCGGTGAAGATCGCAACCTCGCCCTTGCCGATCTGCAGCACGGCGACCGCCGTGTCGGCGCGCGCGCGACCGACATAGTTGAGCGTAAAGTCTGGTGCCACGCCGCCGCCGAGGACGATGACGGCTTCGACCGGGGCCATGCGGTCGACCCCGAAGTTGGCCAGCGCATAGCGCTCTGCCGCCCAGACCGCGCCAACCGTGATCAGCAGGACCAGGATCACGAGACGGACGGCGCGACGGATGAAGCGGAAGATCATTCCCATTCGATCGTCCCCGGCGGCTTGGACGTGACATCGTAGACGACGCGGTTGATGCCGCGCACCTCGTTGATGATCCGGTTGGCGACGCGGCCGAGAAATTCATGGGAGAATGGGTAGTAGTCGGCCGTCATGCCGTCGACCGAGGTCACGGCGCGCAGCGCGCAGACATACTCATAGGTCCGGTCGTCACCCATGACGCCAACGCTGCGCACGGGGAGAAGGGCCGCAAAGGCCTGCCAGATCTCGTCGTAAAGCCCGGCCGTGCGGATCTCATCCAGATAGATCGCGTCGGCTGCGCGCAGGATGTCGAGCTTCTCACGCGTGATCTCGCCCGGGCAGCGGATGGCGAGGCCGGGGCCGGGGAAGGGGTGGCGGCCCGTGAGCCGATGCTCGAGGCCGAGCTCCTGGCCGAGCGCGCGAACTTCATCCTTGAAGAGCTCGCGGAGCGGCTCGACCAGTTTGAGGTTCATCCGGTCGGGCAGGCCGCCCACGTTGTGGTGGCTCTTGATGGTGACCGAAGGGCCGCCGGAGAAGCTGACGCTTTCGATCACATCCGGGTAGAGCGTGCCCTGGGCCAGGAACTCAGCTCCGCCGCTGGCCTTCGCGTGATGCTCGAACACGTCGATGAAGAGCCGGCCGATGGTTTTGCGCTTCTCCTCCGGGTCGGTGATCCCGTCGAGGGCGCCGAGGAAACGCTCGCTTTCGTCGGCATGGACCAGCGGCACGTTGAAACGATCCCGGAAGAGATGGACGACCTCGTCCGCCTCGCCCTCGCGAAGTAGCCCGTGATCGACGAAGACGCAGGTGAGCCGCTCGCCGATCGCCTCGTGGATGAGGACGGCGGCGACGGTCGAGTCGACCCCGCCTGAGAGCCCGCAGATCACGCGACCGTCGCCCACTTGCTCCCTGATCGCGGCGACGGCCTGCTCACGATAGGCCGCCATGGTCCAATCGCCCGACATGCCGGCGATCCGGTGGGTGAAGTTGCGCAGGATCGCGGCACCCCGCTTGGTGTGCACGACCTCCGGGTGGAACATCACGCCCCAAAACCGGCGCGCCGGATCGCCAAGAACGGCGCAGGGCGCATTGGGGCTCGCCCCTTCGATCTCAAAGCCCGGGGGCACCTCGGTCACCCGATCCCCGTGGGACATCCACACCTCGGTCTGGCCACCGGGTTCGATGATGCCGGCGAAGAGCTCGGAGTGTTGGGCGAGGGAAACCTGCGCGCGCCCGAACTCACGATGATGCCCGCTTTCGGCCCTGCCGCCGAGCTGATGGACCATCACCATCTGGCCGTAGCAGATGCCGAGAACAGGCACGCCGAGTTCGAAGAGACGCGGATTGGCGCGAGGGCTACCCTCATCCTCCACCGATGCCGGCCCGCCCGAGAGGATCACGGCGCGCGGCGAGAGGGCGTCGATCAGCGCCGCGTCCACCCGGTCGAAGGGGTGGATCTCGCAGTAGATGCCGCTCTCGCGCAGCCGACGCGCGATGAGCTGCGTCACCTGGCTGCCGAAATCGACGATCAGGCAGAGCTCGTGGCCCTCGGCGACACTGGCGCGGGCGTCGGACATGCGGCGGGGAACCCTCGTGGCGCGACGCGCGACCGCGCCGCCCGCCTCCAATGCCAGATGGCTGGGTGATTGTCACGACGCCTGGAGGCTTCGGAACGGGGGCAGATGGCGCTTCGCGACCCGCGATGTCGTTCCCGGTACGGGGAGGGGCGAAATCCAACACTCATGAAAGGCCCGCGGCGGTCATCAAGGCGCAGTCTGCTGGGTGAGGGATGGAGGTTGCCCGATGGCCGATGTCGAGATGACCGCTGAGCCGCCCGAGGGAGCGGCGGGCGAGGGCGGTGGCCGCAGGCGCGCGCGGGGCGGCGGCGGCGCGGCGCGTCGGGCCGAGCGGACGGCGCCCAAGATCGAAGCTGCACCGGCGATCACCCGTCGTATTCCCAACCTCGAAGTGCTGGACGAAGAGGCGCTGCAGATCATCGAGCACAATGCCGAGACGGTGCTCGAAGAGATCGGGGTAAGCTTCGTCGAGAACCCAGCCGCCCTGGAACGCTGGCGCCAGGCGGGGGCCGATGTGCGGGAGGAGCGGGTGCGCATCCCCCGCGGGCTTGCCCGGCAGCTTTGCGCGACGGCGCCGGCGCAGTTCACCCAACATGCGCGCAACCCGGAACGCTCCGTCGAGATCGGGGGCAAGGGGCTCGTTCTGGCGCCCGTCTACGGGCCGCCCTTCGTTCGGGATTACGAGGGCGGTCGACGCTACGGGACGATGGCGGACTTCGAGAAGTTCGTGAAGCTCGGCTACATGTCGAAATGGCTGCATCACTCGGGCGGCACAGTCTGCGAGCCGACGGATGTGCCGGTGAACAAGCGCCATCTCGACATGCTGTCGGCGCATATCAGGCTTTCGGATAAGCCTTACATGGGCTCGGTCACCGATCCGAGCCGCGCGGCCGACAGCGTGCGCATGTCGGAGATCGTGTTCGGCGAGGAATTTGTGCGCGAGAACGCGGTGATGACCTCGCTCATCAATATCAACTCGCCGCTGACCTTCGACAATGTGATGATGGGCGCACTCGAGATCTATGCGTCGAACAATCAGGCGGCGATCGTCTCGCCCTTCATCGTGGGCGGTGCGATGGCGCCCGTCTCGGTGGCGGGGACCCTGACGCAGGTCTTGGCCGAGGTGCTGGCGGGCGTGGCCTATAGCCAGCTCATCCGGCCCGGGGCGCCGGTGATCTTCGGTGCTTTCGTGACCTCGATCGATATGAACTCAGGCGCGCCGACCTTTGGCACGCCGGAGGCTTCGAAGATCCTTTGGGGCGCGGGGCAGCTCGCTAGGCGCCTTGGCTTGCCGTTCCGATCCGGCGGGGCGCTTTGCGGCTCGAAACTGCCCGACGCGCAGGCGGCCTATGAGACGGCGAACACGTTGAACGCCGCACTCCTTGGCGGCGTCAATTTCATGCTGCACTCCTGCGGCTGGCTCGAAGGGGGGCTTGTATCGAGCTTCGAGAAGTTCGTGCTCGACGCCGATCAGCTCGGCCCCCTTCACAGCATCGCGGCCGGGGTAGAGATGGATGAGAACGCCCAGGCCATGGATGCGATCCGCGAAGTGGGGCCGAGCGGGCACTATCTCGGCTGTGCCCATACGCAGGCGAATTTCAAGGACGCGTTCTGGCGGAGCCAGGTCTTCGATTATCGGCCGTACGAGACCTGGGCGGATGACGGTGGGCCGGACAGCTTCTGGCTCGCGCATAAGCGGGTCGAGAAGATGCTGGGCGACTATGTGGCCCCGCCGCTCGACCCCGCGATCAACGAGGCGCTTGCTGCCTTCGTCGCTGAGCGCAAAGCGTCTGAGCCCGACGCCTTTATGTGACGAGAGAGCCTTTGAGGCGGCGGTCCGAGGCGACCGCTGCAAGGGCGATTCTCTGATCGGCACGCTGTTGCGCTCGGCTCTCGGCGGCCATCGCGGCGGCCAGGGTCTCGACATGCTGCCGGCTCGAATAGGCGGCGCGGCGCGTTGTCCGTAGTGCCTCACAGAGCCGCTCCGCCGCGGCGAGGCGGGCGGCGTGTTCGGCGCCCGGTCCTCTGCCTTGGCGCAGCATCGCGGCGGCGCATTGCCGTGCCGCACTGACAAGGCAACGCGGTCGCAAACGAACGATCTCGATCTGATCTTCTCCCGGCGATCCATCGCCGATCGGCCATTGGCCCCGCGTAACGACATGCATCGAACTCTCCCCGTTTCTGTCTTTCGCCGCGCCGGCAGATACGGCGCAGGCCCATGCTGAACGGCCGTTCGGCGATGGTTCGGCCGCCTTCGAGACAGGGGACGTCAGCGGGAGGGGATGTTGCGTTCTCGCGCATTCCAGCGCGCGCCAAATACTAACAAAAAGTTAATTTTTATTGTCAGAGTTTCATTAAGAAATCGTTTACCTCAAGCCTGCAATTGTCGGCGCACTTTGAGTATCGGTGAGGTGTGGAACTGATGAAGACCGAAGACGTTTTGCTTGAGTGCACTCAGCAGGCAGCCCATTTTTTTGGTGAAGGATCAGCCTGTTGCAGCAGTCGTGAGGCTGCGATTTATCTGGCGCATACCGACCGGGGACAGAGCATCCGGGCAATTGCGTCAGTCACTGGAACGCATCCGTCGACTGTGATGCGCACGGTTCGTCGCGTTGAGGAACGGCGGGACGATCCCCTGCTCGACCGGATGCTCGAAAGCCTTGCCGGCACCCCCGCAAGCAATGGGGCGAAGGCCGAGGTCGATCATGCCGATCGTGCCAATGCAGACCAGCAGCCGGATGAGAGGGATGGCGGGTCGCCCATTGCGATCGCCCCGCCCGCGGCCGCACGTCCGATCGTCTTCGATTCTGAGGCGGTGGCGACAGGCGCACGCCGGTATCTGCGCCGGTTGAGCGAGCCGGGCAGCTTTCTGCTTGTGGCCGACGGAAGTGCGAAGGCCGGCGTATTTTGCGCAGCCAACGGGCATCGTCGTCCAATCGCGCTTTTTGCGGTGGAGCTTGCGGCGGAGTTTCTGCGCCGAGACTGGATCCGGGTCTCGCGCAAGGGCAGCTCGAGCGTGCGTTACAAGATCACCGATGTCGGGCGGGCAACGTTGAGGCGGATGCTGTCGGAGGATGCGACAATACGCCGAGGCGGCACCGTGAAAGGCTTTGCCGAGGCACAGCGGCCCTTCGCCGAGCAGCACCGCCTGGAAGCGGAGCGTGTGTTCGTCGAGGCGGACGGGTCGCGGAACACGCAGCGCGTGAACCTTGGCGAAAGCCCGCTCGGCTGGTTGGCGCGGCGGCCGGGCTCCGATGGTTCGCCCTATCTCGCGCCCGAGGAAGTCGAGGCGGGGGAGCGGCTTCGCAACGACTTTGAGACGGCGCAGCTTGGCCCCAACGTGACGCAGGATTGGCGCCGCTTCCTCGTGCAGTCGGATGGCGGCTCGTCAGGGGCGATGCCCGGCGAGGCAGCGTCGGCGGCGCGCGACCGCTTTGGCCGGGCGATGACGCTGCTCGGTCCGGGGCTTGCGGATGCGGCGCTCCGCGTCTGTTGTTTCCTCGAAGGGCTGGAGGCCTGCGAGAAACGCATGGGTTGGTCCGCGCGTTCCGGCAAAGTCGTGCTCAAGCTCGCATTGCAGCGGCTGGCGGAGCATTACGGCATCGGTCGGCCGAAGTGCTAGTGGTCGGGCGCGGTCGGAACGAAGCCACTCATATCATCCCCGGGCTTGACCCGGGGATCCAGAGAAAGCGGAACCAGACCGCCATTCCATGGAAAGCTGGATTGCCGGATCAAGTCCGGCAATGAGGGCGGCCACCGTCTCGACCGCAGTGCTCGGTCGTCGGTTGCCGCTTGGGTGCGCTTGACGACTTGCCTGGCCGGCGCCTAGCTGCCGGCCATGTCGCATTTGATCGAGACTGATGACGATGTCCGTGCGGGCTGTGCGGCGCTTGCAGCAGCAGAGCCGCGCTTCGTCGAGGCGTTGGCGGCTGTCGGGGAGGTGCCGCTCCGGCGCCGGCCGGCAGGTTTCGATGCGCTGTTGCGGGCGATCTGCTCGCAGCAGCTTTCGGTGGCCTCCGCGAACGCGGTCTGGGCCAAGCTGGAGGCTGCGGGTGCTACGGCACCGGACCCGATCAAGGCCCTCGGCACCGATGGGCTGAAGGCTTGCGGGCTCTCACGGCAGAAGGCGGCCTATGCACTGGCCTTGGCCGAGGCGGAACTGGATCTCGACGCCTTGGTGCATCTGCCGGAGGACGAGGCCGTGGCAGCGCTCACGGCGGTGAAGGGTATCGGTGTTTGGACCGCCGAGATTTACCTCATGTTCGCGCTCGGACGGGCGGATGTGTTCGCGCCGGGGGATCTTGCGCTGCAGGAAGCGGCGCGGGTTCTCTTCGGGTTGCCTGAGCGACCGACGGAGAAGGCGTTGCGCGCGATGTCGGCCGACTGGTCACCCTGGCGCGCGGTTGCCGCCCGCATTCTCTGGGCCTACTACGCCGTCGAGAAGCGGCGCGAAGGGATCGGGGCGGGCACATGAGCGAGAAGACCGAGGACATCCTGTCGGGCCACCGCATTCAGCCGCAGTCGGGGGGTGCTGCCAAGGCGCTCGTGGTTTTGCTCCATGGCTATGGCGCGGACGGGCGGGATCTGGCGGGGCTGTCGGGACCGCTTGGCGAGGTCGTGCCGAACGCCGCCTTTCGCTCACCCAACGCGCCGGAACGGTGCCGTGTAAATCCGATGGGGCATCAGTGGTTTCCGATCCCCTGGATCGACGGCTCGTCGGAGGCGGAGATGGCGCGAAGCTTCGAGCAGAGCACTGCGATCCTGAACCGATACCTAGACGCGGCGATGGCCGAGGAGGGCGTGGATGCTGCGCAAACCGTGCTGGTCGGGTTCAGCCAGGGCACGATGATGAGCCTTTTTGTCGGGCCGCGACGTGCCGAAGGCGTGGCCGGGATCGTCGGGTTTTCGGGTCGTCTGATCGGGAGCGAGACACTGGCCGAGGAGGCGAAGGCCAAGCCGCCTGTTCTCTTGGTGCATGGCGACAAGGACGACGTGTTGCCGGTCGCTTGTCTTGAGGAGGCGCGCGCCGGGCTTGCCGCGGCAGGCTTGGCCGTGAGCGCGCATGTGAGCCCCGGTACGCCCCATGGCATTGCGCCCGATGGGCTGGGTCTGGCGCGAGGCTTTCTGACGAAGCATCTGCCCGCTGGAACGTAACGGCGGGAGCGTGGCGGCGGGAACGTAGTGAAGGGCGTGCCCCCCATTACCGCGATTGTCGCGTTTTCCGCATCGTCCTTCCGCTCTACCTTCACCCGGCGGTTGTTGCTTAACTAACCGTCAAGGAATCGTCGCAGCCAGCTGCTACAGGTTGCGTGGTGGACGCGCATATAGAGGGTTGAACAATAGCGCCCGCCAGATATGGTGAACGCAACGGGGAGCGGCCAACCCGGACCAGCCCCCGCGGCGTCGCAGCAGAGTGACGGCGAGGCGAGCAATGACGGCGATACAGGCAGCAAGCGATACATTCGCGAACCATTTCGTGCGGCAGCCCGCGGTTCTCAAGGACCACCCGGCGCTGGTGTTGAACGCGGATTATCGGCCCCTCTCTTACTTCCCCCTCTCGCTCTGGCCCTGGCAGGAGGCGATCAAGGCTGTCTTCCTGGACCGTGTGTCGATCGTGGCCGAGTACGATTTCGAAGTGCGCAGCCCCTCGATCGCGATCCGGCTGCCATCGGTCGTCGTGTTGCGGGATTATGTGAAGCCGGCGCGCTACCCAGCCTTTACACGCTTCAACCTGTTCCTGCGGGACGAGTTCTCGTGTCAGTATTGCGGGGCGAAGGGCGAGATGACCTTCGACCATGTGATCCCGCGTTCTCGCGGTGGTCGCACGACTTGGGAGAATGTGGTGGCGGCGTGCTCGCGCTGTAACCTGAAGAAGGCCAACCACACGCTGCGCGAGGCGGGGATGCGGTTGGCGCGTCCCCCTTATCGGCCCGATGCGGCAGAGCTGCAGAACAAGGGGCGGAAGTTCCCGCCGAATTTCCTGCACGAAAGCTGGATGGACTATCTCTACTGGGACGCCGAGCTCGATACGTGAGGGGCACAGCCCTGCGGGTCGCTGTTTTGCGGGTCGATCGGCGGCCATGGTCTGCTGCGATCGGCGGTTTCGAGCGCGGAGGCCCAGTCGGGGAGGGTGCCGTACCAGTGATCCTGTCCGAGCGCCGTCATAACCTCCTGCGTCGGCACCGTGCCCTTCGGTCCCGCGACGACGGCGGTGCGGACAAAGGCCGCCGAGCACGGCTTTCCCCGGCTCAACGTGATCTGCTCGAAGTAGAACCACTTCTCATCGCGGGCGAGGCAACGGGTCAGGATCTCGAACCGCTCGAACAGTCTGATCCGGCGGCGGTACTGCGTGGTTGAGCCGCCCACGACGAGGCTCCAACGGCGCTGACGGAGGACGGGCAGGAGCCCGAAGCGCATGCCGAAGGCGAAGCGGCCGAGATCGAAGAGCGTGAGATGGCGACCGTTGTTGAGCTCAAGGAAGGGGTCCGCGTCCCAGGGCCAGCAGCGTGTCTTGATGATCGTGGCGCCGCCGGGCGCGATGGCCGGAGCTCGCGCTGCCTGAAAGACCGTGAGAGCAAGGCGCAGATAGGGATACATGGGTCCTCCACTTGCGACCGAGACCCGATGGCGCGTGCGATCCGGTTTGTCCGGCGCAGGATTGCCAGCGCGAAGCCCGCAAGCGCATCGCCCAACGGTCATGGGTGGAGCGGCGTTAGCGTAGATCTAACCTATGCGTAAACCCGTTTCGTGGCGGCAGGTGTGCGTCACACTTCACGATTAAAGGGCATGCGCCACCAAACGATCGAGCCGGTCCAGAGCGCGGCGAGGCCGAGGGAAACCACGGCGTTCCAGCCGGCCATGGAGACCGAGAGGAAGGACCAGGAAACCTCGTCGCAGCGCACGATGGGCGCCTCCATGATCTGCGCCATCAGATCGTCGGTGGAGAGGCGCGTCGCGTCCCCGGCAGTGCAGGAGCCCGGTCCCGGCCACCATCCATACTCGACGCCGGCATGGTAGAAGCCGAGGACCGCCGAGGCCGCCATCGCGACGGTGCCGAGGATCGCCAGTGTGCGTCGCTGCCGCCAGAGCGCGGTGACCGCCAGAATGCCGATGAAGACAGCCGCAAGATGCGGCCAGCGCTGCCAAATGCAGAGCGGGCAGGGCACCAACCCGCCGAGATATTGGAAGGCTAGGGCGGCCATGAGGAGGAGCGCCGAGCCTGTCGCCGCAAGGAGGATGCGGCCATAGACCGTCATCATAACAAGTACCTCGCCGCCACGAAGCCGCCGACCAACAGAACGCAGCCAAGGGTGAAGACGAGGCCCAATCGCTCCTCGATGAAGCCCTGGATCGGCGGGCCCACATATTTCAGCAACGCTGCGACGATGAAGAAGCGGAGACCACGGGCGAGGACGGAAGCCACCGTGAAGACGATGAGATCGAGCTCGACGACGCCGCTCGCGATGGTGATGACCTTGTACGGAAAGGGCGTGACGCCGGCGCCGAACACGATCCAGGCGCCCCATTCGGCAAAGCGGGCCTGGAACTCGGCAAAGGCGTCCATTTTGCCGTAGAACTCGAGCACTGGCCTGCCCACGGTCTCGAACGCGCCCCAGCCGAGGGCATAGCCTGCGAGCCCACCTGCGACCGAGGCGACGGTGCAGACGAGCGCGATCCACCAGGCGCGATGGGGCGCTGCGAGGATCATCGGGATAAGCAGCACATCGGGCGGTATCGGGAAGACCGAACTCTCGATGAAACTGACGCCGGCAAGCACCCAAAGCGCATAGGGCTGCCCGGCCTGGCGGAGGGTCCAGTCGTAGAGTGAGCGCAGCATTCCACCACATCCAAGCTTGGTTGCGCTCCGGTATCAGTCGCGCTTACACAGGTCTAGTCGGTAGGCGTGCGGCCACGCGCGGCCATGGGGTGGCCGAGGGGCAGATGGTTCGGCCGCATCAGCTTAACCGGGCGGGCGCAACGAGATCGTTACGAGATCAGGCTGAAATTGGCGACTGCAGGTCGAGCGAGGGCGGACGGTAATGCGACGGCTGTCTTTTGCGGTGATGTCCGTGGTGATGGGCGCATCCGCTTCGGCAGGGGCGGATGACGCAGAGCTTCGACGCGGCGAGGCGCTCTACAAGGCGCAGTGCAGCATGTGCCACATTCCGCACACCGCGGTGCTGGCGCCGCCGCTGACCGGCCTTATCGGCAGGCCTGCGGGTTCGGTGCGCGCGTGGCGCTATTCCGAGGCGTTCCGCTATGCTGAGTTCGAATGGACGCCCGAGGTTCTCGACACCTATATCGAACTGCCGCGATTGATGATGCCGGGAAACACGATGGTCTATTACGGCAGGCCCGATGCCGAGGATCGCGCTGCCCTCGTTCGCTATATCGAGACACTCTCGGATTGACGCAGCCATATCTCATCGACGCACGGCGTCTGCCCGAGGGCGAGGAAATCGTCGCGGATGTCTGCATCATCGGCGGCGGTGCGGCGGGGCTTACCGTGCATCGCGAGCTGATGGCGACCGGGCTCGATATCGCGATCTTCGAGGCTGGCGGTCTGAACCCTCGCCCTGAAGACCAAGAGCTGATGCAGGGCGAGATCCTGAGCGACCCTTATCCGCTCAAGGGCATGAGGCTGCGCTATTTCGGCGGGACGGCGAACCATTGGGGCGGGCAGTGCCCGGCCTTGGAGCCCAAGGATTTCGAGCGTCTTTCCTACATTCCGGGTTCGGGCTGGCCCTATGGGTACGAAGTGCTCCTACCCTACTACCACCGCGCGGCTGAGCATCTCGGTCTCGGCACTGGAGAAGTGGACGCCGAGGCGGTGGCGGCGCAGCTTGGCAAACGGCTGATCGATCTGCGCGGCAGCGTGCTCCGCAACATCATGGTGCAGTACAATCGGCATCGCTTCGGTCTGTGGCTGACGGACCAGTTCGAGACGCTGGATCGTACGCGCGTGTTTCTCTCGGCCGATTTGATGGATCTGCGTTTTGGCGGGGATGACGGGCGGATCTCCACTGCTGAGTTCACCACGATCGCGGGCAACACCGTCAAAGCGCGGGCGCGATATTTCGTGTTGGCGACAGGGGCGATCGAGACGGCGCGGCTTCTGCTGTCGATGAACCGTGAACGACCGGCGGGCATCGGGAACGCCTATGATCAGGTCGGGCGCTATTGGCAGGAGCATCTTTGGTACGCGTCGGGGATGCTCGTCCTGGCGGAGCCGCTCGACCACGACCCGCTCTATCTGCGGGAGCATGAGATCGGCGGCTATGATGGCTATGCCGTGCGCGCCCATCTGGGCCTGACGCCGGAGGCGGAGGCCAAGCACAAGCTGTCCGGTTTTCGCGCTGAGGTTTTCGGGGCCTCGGAGAAGGACGCGCATCTGTGGCGGTTGGGCTCGGGCCAAGTTTCGGGCGCAGAGATCGCGCAGATCCTGGGGCGGATCGACGATTTCGCGGCGCAGCGCCTCTGCGACGTGCCGCGGGCGCCCACGGTCGTGACGCTCATGAACTATTTTCAGATGCGCCCCTATGCGGACAATCGCGTGACGCTCGGCGAGACGCGGGATCGTTTCGGCCGCCCTCTCCCGGCGCTCGATTTCCGGGTGCGGCCGGAGGAGCACGCGTCGCTGCGGCGGACCCACGAGATCATTGCCGAGGATGTGGCCCGGCGCGGCATCGGGCGGCTGCGGGTCGAGATCGACCCGGAGGACGATCCGCCGCTGCCGGGGCGGAGCTATGGTGCCCACCATATCGGCACAGCACGCATGTCGGACGATCCGAAGGAAGGTGTAACCGACCGGGATGCCCGTGTGCATGAGACGGACAATCTCTACATCGCTGGGAGCGCCATTTATCCCGTCTGCGGCTGGCAGAACCCGACCTTCACGATTGTCGCGACGAGCATCAAGCTTGCCGATCATCTGAAACGTCGAGCGACGTTGGAGGGGGTGCTGTGAAGCTCACCTGGCCAAGCAGACGTGTGGTTCTCCTATCCCTCGCGGCCTTGGCCGTGCCCGGCGCGCTCGGCGGCTACGCTGCCGTCTCCACGGCTTTGCGCTGTGCGGCGCAGGGGCGGTCGGGTGGGGCGTTGGCCTCAGTCGGCGCTGCCTATCTTGCCGCCATACCGGAGGAGCGTGATCGGCGCGTGCTGATCGCCCGGCTCCGTGCCGAGACGCCGACGGTGTTGGAGGCGCTCGCTAAAGGCGGCATGGATGCGGCGCTGACCGAGGCGCGGCAGACGCTGGCCACAGGATCCGCAACGGTCGCTTGTGGCGGCTGGGTTCTTGGCCAGGCGGAGGCCCGCTGCGCCGCCCTCGTGGCGCTCGAACGTGACGCCGCCTGAAGCCACAGGGGGAAGCCACGGGCGCAGTTGCGCGGTACCCTGCTTTGTGAGAACCAACGTTCCGCGCCCGGATGGCGGAATTGGTAGACGCAGCGGACTCAAAATCCGCCGGCCTTAGGTCATGTCGGTTCGAGTCCGACTCCGGGCACCATCCCCACACAGCATGATCGAGAGCGGCACGCGCGACGCGTGGCGGCACCCCGGTCGAGTCATGGCCGCAATGGCCCTATACTTCGCGGCGATCGAGCAAGTGCGATTGGAGGGGCGTCATGGCGGAGGATCCGGATCACGTCCCGGCATATTGGGTTCAGGGCGTCGCCCGGCGGTTGGGCGAGGACGATCCGGTGGTTTTGAGCGCGCTCGAAGACGCCGGGCTCGACCGTGACGCGGTCTTCGGCGCGCAGACGAGTATCACCTATCGACAGGAGCTCGAATTTCTCGACGCCGCTGCGCGGCACAGCGGTCGTGACCTGTTCGGGGTCGAGCTTGGCATCGCGATGGATCCGCGCCGGACGTCGCTGCTGTCCTATCTTCTGCTTAACTCCGTCAATCTCGGCGACGGTATCCGCAATGTGGAGCGCTATCTCCGCCTCGTTCGCGGCGCCGCGAACACGACTCTCGAGCAACAGGATGACCGGGTCGCACTGGTGATCGAGAACGAAGATCCGCTGGTGAACCGTAATCGCCACCATGCGGAGTTCGTGATGGGGGCAACGCTTGCAGCCTTCCGCATCGCAACGGGGACGACATTGCGGCCCGTCGAAGTGCGCTTCATCCACGACCGCAGAAGCCATGAGGGGGGCGTTGCGCGTGTTCTGGGTGGCCCGGTCAGCTTCTGCTGCCCGCGCTTGGAGCTTGTCCTGCAGCCCGAGGCGCTTTTGCTGGAGCTGGTTGAGGCGGATGTGACGTTGCTGAGCATCTTGCTGGAGCATGCGGAGCGGCAATTGGCTGAGTCGCAGCGTCTGCGCCCGGCCCTTCGCCACCGGGTGGAGCGGGCGCTTCTCGAGCGGCTCAATCACGAACCGCCCTCGGCCGATGCGGTGGCCTCCGAGCTCGGGCTGAGCTTGCGTACCCTCACACGACGTTTGGCGGCGGAAGGGTGCACTTATCGCCAGGTGACGGATGAGCTCCGCCAGCGGCTTGCGGAGAGTTACTTGGCCGAGCCTGCGATTAGCCTGGCCGAGGTCGCGTTGCTGCTGGGATACGCCGATCAGAGCAGCTTCACGACCGCGTTTAAACGCTGGACGAACATCACGCCGAGAGAGCATCGGCGGCTTGTCTCGGCTCAGATCGCGCCCTGACGCCCAACGGATCAGCCTACCCTCGTTGCCTATACTTGGCGCCTTTGCCAAAAATCTTGGCAGGTTCGCAAAGGAATGCAGGGCCCCATTGTAACTAGATCGCACCCACACCAATCGCTGAGCGCCTTACTGCGAAATGACTGCAGGGACGCGGCGAACGGTACTTGATTGAGCAAGATGAGGGTGTCGTCGCATGGGTATGGAAAGCACCGACAGAAGTTGCGGCGAAAGCCGATCAGACCAGTGACTGCCACCCGTCCGGGCTAGGCGCGCACCACTCAAGGATGCGGCTGCTCGCGCCGCATCGTCCCGCAAGGCCGCCTTTCGGCCCCCCAAACTTTCGATTTTGACGCGCGGAGGAGGGCGCGAGGTCCGCCTCTCCCCATCCGCGCGGGGCCGTCACGCGCTGCCGTGCCGGCCGTTCGTTGTGGAGGAACACGATGTCGACCATTCCAAAGGAGCGCGAGGGCGCGCGGCAATGCACAGGGCGTGTGAAGTGGTACGATCCCATGAAGCGATACGGCTTCGTCGTGCCGGATAGCCCGGGCCCGGATGTGCTGATCCGCTCGGAATGCCTGCAACCCTTCGGGCTCGCGGTGCTGTTCGAAGATATCGCGGTCACGATGCTCGTGGTCGAGGGGCGATACGGCCCGAGAGCGGTCGAATTGCTCGAGATCGACGGGATCAAAGCGCCGGATCGTGCAGCAGCGCGCGCTTCGGATCTGGCGGGGCTTTCACCGGAGGCGTTGCCATCCGCGGCGGAGAGCCCGCTGATGCCCGCCCGGGTGAAGTGGTTCGATCGTGAGCGAGGATACGGGTTCGTGAACGTCTTCGGTGTGGCAGGCGATGTCTTCGTTCACATGGAGACGGTGAGGCAATCGGGTGCCGTGATGCTCATCGAAGGGGAGGCGATCGCCTGTCGTCTGGCTCAAGGAGAGAAGGGGTTCATCGCCGTCGCCCTCAGGCCGTGGAACGCAGCGATCATGGCGGGGGAACGCAAGCAGGGTGGAGGCGAATAACGGTGGCTGATCAGAGGTTTCCAGGCTGTTGCAACCCGTGTGGGGCGTCGTTGGAAACCGTCGCTGCCTCCGTTTCTTCCAAGAGCCAGGTGCGGAAGGCAGCGATGCTTGCCGATGCACCGTCCTTGGGGCTGAGAAGGTAGTAGGCGAAGCTGAGCGGGGTGCTGAAGCTGTCGTCGAAAGGGCGTACGAGGCGCCCTGCGGCAAGGTGGTCGGCGACGAGCCTGTGGCCGACGAGCGCGACGCCCTGCCGGTCGACCGCGGCCCGAACGGCCATGTCCTCGGCCGAGAACCGAGGCCCCCGCATGGCGTCGATCTCCGGCAGCCCCGCCGCCAGCAGCCACATACGCCAACTCGCCTCGGCATCCTTCCAGTCGATATGCAGCAGCGTGTGGTGGCTGAGATCGGCGGGTTGGCGGAGTGGGGTCGGGCCCTTGAGTAGGCTGGGGCTGCAGACCGGCGTGTTCACTTGTCCGAAGAGACGGTCGACCCGAACACTCGTATAGCCGCCGGCACCGTAGCGGATGGCAAGATCCGCCTCGCCGGACCGAATATCGACGCGGCGATCGGTGCCATCGATGCGGATCTCAATCTCTGGATATCGGCGGCGGAACCGGTCGAGCCGCGGTACCAGCCACATCGCACCGAAGGAGGGGCTGACGCTGATCGTGAGCTCATCTGCATCGCGAAAGCTGCGCAGTCGGTCGACGCCGGCTGCAAGCGCGTCGAACCCATCCTGGAGGAGGGGCAGGGCGGCCTGTCCCGCATCGGTAAGCCGAAGCGCTCGGGTCAGCCGACGAAAGAGCGGCACGCCGAGGAACGCCTCCAACGACTTCACCTGATGGCTGATCGCGGCGGGGGTCACGTTCAGCTCCGCCGCAGCCTTGGTGAAGCTGAGATGCCGGGCAGCGGCTTCGAAAGCGCGTAGAGCGTTCAGCGGTGGGAGCGCGCGTCGCATCTCATATGCATTAGATTTTTGAGGGCATCCTGCAAGGATAAGTCGTTTGTTTCCCGGCAAAGATCCCGCGTAAGTCGATTTTAAAAAGCAAATTTCTTAGAAGCGCTGGTTGTTGGGATGGCCCAATGAGTGAAGAGAACTTCAAGCGTCGCTCTCGCGGCAAGGCATTCACAGAACTCGGTCTTGCCCGGGCGGAGTATCGTGTCGGCGTCGCTCTGCTCGTGACGGCGGCGGTCACTTACAGCACCGCTGGATTGTTCACAAAAGCGGTGGCGGCCGGCGCTTGGGAGGTGATCTTCTGGCGCGGTCTGTTCTCTGCCGCTTTCACAATCGGGTGGACGCTGAAAGGCGGAGCGCTGCGGCACAACTTCGTCGGTATCGGCTACAGCGGATGGGCGGTTTCGATCATCGGCGCCTTGGGCACGGCAGCGTTCATCCCGGCCTTCAAGCTTACCAGCATCGCCAATGTCTCGCTCATCTACGCGGTCGCTCCGCTGATCGCCGCCACCCTCGCCTGGTGGTTCGTGGGAGAGCGGCCGACCCTGCGCATGGTTCTGGGCTGCCTCGGCGCGTTGCTGGGCGTTGGCGTCATCGTTTCTGGCTCATTGGGCAGGATGAGCCTTGTTGGGGACTTGCTCGCCCTTTGGATGACCGCTGCCATGGCGGTGATCATGGTGATCTATCGGAAGTATCCGGGAACGCCCGGGGCAGGACCCGCGGCCCTGCAATCGATCCTGCTGTTGCCCGTGGCGCTTATCCTCGGGCAGACCTTCGCAGTGGATCCAGTCGAGATCGGCATCCTCGCAGCCTTCGGCCTGCTCTTCGCCATCGCATCGGTCACCTTGGCCGAGGGGGCGAAGCGCGTGCCCTCCGGGCAAACGGCGCTCTTGAGCGCGCTTGAGACGCCACTGGCGCCCCTCTTCGCCTTTCTGCTTCTCGCTGAGATACCGACTGCGGCGACCCTGCTCGGTGGCGGGATCGTGCTCGTCGCAGTGCTCATCTCGATGAAGAGGGACGCTTAGGCGCGGCGTTCCCAAGGCCAGGCCTCGCCTGACTGGCTCACAACGGCGGGCGTTTCAGCGCTTCGCTCGTCACGCCGCCGTTGACGAAGCGAATGCCCTCGGACAGCAGCGTGTCCTCGAGCTTGGCGAGCTTCATCGTCGTGATATCGCCCTCGCCGCTCTCATACCGTGCAATAGTCCGCAGCGAGACGCCGGAACGCTCGGAGAGGTTTTGGCGTGTCCAGCCTAGGAGGGCGCGGGCACCGGCTATCTGTTGTCGAACAAGCATCTTTTGGGTCGCGGGCTCTTCAAGTCGTCGTGTTCTGCACTATATATGCTAGATACGATCTTATCAGCCAGAAGCGGCACTTCTGAGCTAGATACTGCCATGGAGGGTGAATGTCGAGCCTCGCTTTCCTTTTGTCTCCACAGCTCATGCCCTTCGCCGGCGCGCTCGGCCTCGTCGCGGCCCTTTGCCTGCTCGAAGTCGTGATGGCGTTCATCGGAATGTCGCTTTTGGGCGACGCGGGCGCGGATGCGGATTTCGACGCGGATCTGGACGCGGAGTTCGATCTCGACGGTGTTGGTGACGTGGATCCCGATCTCGGCGATCTTGCCGCTGACTTTGCGGCGGAGATGGATGCGGGGGCCGAGGCGCCTTCCGCCAGTGCCGGCTCGGCGGGCCTGCTGTCCTGGCTCGGTGTCGGACAGGTGCCCTTCATGATCTGGTTGGCTGGCACGCTGACCGCCTTTGGCATCGCGGGTTATGGTTTACAGATGGCGATCGCTGCAGTTCTTGGCACCCCCGCACCGGCGGTGCTGGCGGCGGCAGTCGCTTTCGTGCCGGGCATCGTTGGCGGCGCCTCCGTGTCCCGTTTTCTCGCTCGGCTCATGCCGAAGACGGAGAGCAGCGCGATCTCGACGCGGAGCTATGGCGGGCGGCGGGGCGTGATCACCACGGGAACGGCGCGGCGCGGCATGCCGGCCGAGGCCAGATTTCGCGACGGGCACGGCAACACGCATTATGCGATGGTCGAGCCGATGCACGACCATGAGGAGCTGCAACAGGGTACGGAGATCGCGATCATCCGACATCGAGATGGGCAGTTCCGGGCGATCAAGTTCGAAGATGCTGCGGGCTGATCCGGGCCCGCGACCGACCGAGATCAATGCGACAACGACAATGAAAGGAGATTGCCATGCTGGCGACGATAGAAGCTTTGTTGGTGCCGATCGGTGCCATTCTCATCTTCTTCATTTTCGTGGGCTTCGTGCTGGCCCGGCTCTACCGCCGCTCGACGCGCGAGATCAGCCTTGTGAAAACGGGGGCGGGCGGCCGACGGGTGATCATGGATGGCGGCACGGTCGTCGTACCGCTCCTGCATGAAATCAGCCTCGTCAACATGAAGACGCTGAGGCTCGAGGTCCGGCGCACGGGCGAGGGCTCGCTGATCACCAAGGACCGCATGCGCGTCGATGTGGGCGTCGAGTTCTACGTGAGCGTACAAGCGACCGAGGACGGCATCGCCAAGGCGGCGCAGACGCTGGGTGACAAGACTTTCAACATCGAGGGCCTGCGCGAGATGATCGAGGGCAAGCTTGTCGATGGCCTGCGTGCGGTCGCCGCCAAGATGAGCATGGATGAGCTGCACGAGAACCGCTCGGAATTCGTCCAGCAGGTGCAGGGGGCGGTGTCCGAGGACTTGCTGAAGAACGGTCTGATGCTCGAGACCGTGTCGCTGACCGCGCTCGACCAGACGCCGTTCGAGAGCCTCGATGAGAACAACGCCTTCAATGCGATCGGTATGCGCAAGCTGGCCGAAGTGATCGCTGAGTCGAAGAAACGTCGGGCCGAGATCGATGCGGAGGCCGAGACAGCGGTGCGCCAGGCGGCGATGGAGGCAGCAAAGCGCAAGCTTTCGATCGATCGCGAGGAGCAGGAGGCGCAGATCGAGCAGGCCCAGGAGCTGGCGACGCTGCGCGCCGCGCAGGAGGCCGAGATCGCGCTCCGCGAAGAGCAGGCCGCGCGCGTGCGTGAGGAAGCCCGGATCGAGCGGGAACGCCAAGTCCGCGCGGCTGAGATCGCGCGGGAGGAGACGATCCGCGCCTCAGAGATCAAGCAGGAGGAAGCGATCCGCGCCGCCGAGATCGCCAAGGAGCGTCAGCTTGAGGTCGCCGACCAGGAGCGTCAGATCGTGATCGCCACGAAGTCGGAAGAGGAGAGCCGCGCCCGCGCCTCCGCCGACACCGCGCGCGCCGAGGCCGTGAAGGCAGCCGAGGCGATCGAGACCGCGAAGCAGACGGCGGAGGCCGAGCGTGCGAAGCGCGTGGCGCTGATCGAGGCCGAGCGGGAGGCCGAGCGCGAGGCGACGCGCATCAGGCTTGCGGCAGTCGCCGAGAAGGATGCCGCAGCCGACCGGGCGGAGGCACGCCGCGAGGAGGCCCGCGCCGAGGCGGAAGCGATCACCATCACGGCTGAGGCCAAGAAGGCCGATCAGTTGGCCGAGGCCGAGGGCAAGCGCGCAATCGTGGATGCGGAGAACGCGATCTCGGTCGAGATCGCCGACATGAAAGTGCAGCTCGCAAAGCTCGATGCCTTGCCTGACATCGTCGCGCAGATGGTGAAGCCGGCGGAGAAGATCGACTCGATCAAGATCCACCACGTGACCGGCCTCAGCGGTGCGGCGAACGGTGCCGGAGCACCCGGCGTGGGCGGCCATGCGGCGACGCCGATCACGCAGGCGGTCGATGCCATCGGCGCGATGGCCGTCCAGCTTCCGGCGCTCAAGAAGCTCGGCGAAGAGGTGGGGATCAGCCTCGATGGCGGCCTGACCGGTATCGTCGAGGATGCAGCGTCACCCGGCGTGGGTAAAGCTCAGGACAAGCCGAGCGCACTTCCTGCGAAGTGACCAGGGCCTGACATGGCCCCGGACAACGACCGGAAATGCGTGATGCGCCATCACGACCCACTTGCGTCCCCGGCACCACCCGGGGGCGAAATGCCTTGGTTCCTCCCGCCCGACTCGGAACGGTTAGGTCAGAGCGGACGGCCAAAGCTTCGGACACTATGAGCGGCGATCCACCACGAAGGCAGCGGCATCGACGAGGAGCGATGCGCGCTCGCCGAAGGGGGAGAGTTCGTCGGCCGCCACCTCGACGAGGGCACGCGCACGCGCCCGAGCGCCCTCAATGCCCATGATGTCGACGAAAGTAGCTTTGCCCGCATCGGCGTCCTTGCCGACCCGCTTGCCGACCTCCGCCTCCGTCCCGGTCACATCCAAAAGGTCGTCTGCGATCTGGAACGCTTCGCCCAGGGCACGGGCATAGGCACGCACTCTCTCGATGTCTTGCTCGGCAGCGCCCGCGACCGTGGCGCCAAGCTCGGCGGAAACCTCGATGAGGGCGCCTGTCTTCAGCATCTGCAGCCGCTTGACCGCCTCGGCCGAGAGCGGCGCCCCGGCTTTCTCCGCGGCCAAGTCGAGAGCTTGACCGCCGACCATGCCGGCGGCCCCAGACGCCTGAGCGAGACGGAGACAGAGCCGCGCCCTGATCGCACCGTCTGAATGGGTCGCAGGATCGGCCAGGATCTCAAAGGCTGTGGTCTGCAGCGCGTCCCCTGCGAGGACCGCTGTCGCCTCGTCCCAGACGCGATGGACCGTCGGCTTGCCCCGCCGCAGATCGTCATCATCCATGCACGGCATATCGTCATGGACGAGGCTATAGGCATGCAGGCACTCGAGCGCTGCACCGACGCGGAGCGCGCCGGCCGGTGCCCCGCCAAAGAGTGCCGCCCCCTCGATCGCCAGGAAGGCGCGCAGCCGCTTGCCGCCACCCGTCGCAGCATAGCGCATAGCCGCGACCAGTTCCTCTTCGCCGGGTGAGCCGCCACCGCTCGGCAGGATCGCCTCGAGCAGGGCTTCAGTGTCGCGAGCCGCTTCCTCCAGCGCCTCGGCAAACTGCCGAACCGTCGTCGTCATCGGCTTCAGTTCGTCGTCTCTTCGTCGAAGATGTCTGGCACCGCGTCCTCGCCGCCACCGCCGATCTGTGCCGCGCGCCGCTGCAGATAGATCGAGCGGAGCGTAACGTAGCTGTCGGGGCTCTCATACAGAACCTCGTCGATCAGATCGGCATTCGCGTTACGCTCATGGATCGGCTCGATGATCGTGGTGCCGAGAGACGCCCGGCCGAGAGCGGACGGGCCGCCAAGTACGGTGTACGTGCCGGGCGAGAAGGCGCGGTCCACGACAAATCCTGCGGCGTCACGGGGGCTCGACGGGCCGACCAAGGGCAGGACGAGATAGGGACCCGATCCCACGCCCCATTTGCCGAGCGTGACGCCGAAATCCGTCTCCTCACGCGCGACGCCCATCTCGGTCGCGGGGTCGAGCAGACCGCCGGCGCCAAGGGTCGTGTTGAGCACGAAACGAGAGAGGGTACGGCCGGCCAAACGACCCTCGCCTTGCAGTAGATAGTTTACGAAATCCACCGGCAGCTCAAGATGTTGCAGGCCGTTTCCGATCATCGACTTGAGCGGACCGAAGGCCACGACATCATAGCCTTTGGCGACAGGGCGCAGGAAGTTGTCGTCGAGCGTTACGTTGAAGTCGTGGATCGCGCGGTTGGTGCTCTCATAGGGGTCTTGAGCGGCAAAGCCGTCCCCCTCCGGCGCACTCGCGCAGGCGCCGAGGCCCAACACCAACAGTGCTGCGACACCGCGTCCCAACGTCCTTGGCATAATCATGGATATCTGTCCCGTCCCTGTCGACTGCGAGGCGGCCCACCTACGCGGGCCAGGTCCCCCGCCTGGTTCCCTTCCGCCACGTGCCCGTGGCGTTAAGGTGCGGCGCAAGGTAGCGTGCGCCAACGCGGACAACAAGCAGTCGTGGCCCCGACTTACGTCACGAATTGTCAATTCGAGCGGTCGAACAGTGCAGTGCAGAAACTGAATAACGACAATGGGCTGAAGAGTGACGCTCAGATGTTGGATCGGCTGGCGATGTCGGTTTCGGCCACCGCTGCGCGCCGACCTGTCGTGGCTCTGTCCGTCTTGGCCGTCGCCCTGGTGCTCGCCCTGCTCGCGGCGACACGGCTGGGGGTCGATACGGATTCGAGCCGCATGCTGAACCCTTCGCTTCCGTTCCAGGAGCGGGCGCAGGCGGTCAATGCAGCCTTCCCGGCGGTCAAGAACACAGCCGTGGTCGTCCTGCGCGGCCCCCATGCGGATGCGGTGGAGGCAGCGACCGCAGCGCTGGCCGAACGCCTTACGGCCCGCGACGAGGCGATTGCGTCAGTCTTCGCGCCATCGGCCGATCCGTTCCTGCTCTCCCACGGGTTGCTCTACGACGATCTAGCGGAAGTCGAGGCTCAACTCGGGCGGCTCAGCCGGGCCTCGAACCTGTTGGCCGAACTGCGTGAGAACCAGAGCGTCGAGGGTTTCCTGACCGCGATCGACCGGGCGCTGGAGCTTGCGGGCCAAGGCGGGGCGGATGCCGCGGATTTGGACGGTCTGTTGCTCGAGGCGGCGCACAGTTTCGATGCGGCTTCCGCTGGCGCGACGCGGCCACTCGACTGGGGCAGGGCGGTTGCCGAGGACACGCCTCAGCGCCTCACGCGCACGATTTCGGTTTTGCCGGTCCTCGATTTCACCCGGCTCAACCCGGCGCGCCCCGCGATCGATGCGGCGCGGGAGGAGATCGCCACTCTGGCCCCGGCGCTCTCGCAGCTTGTCGAGATCGGCCTGACGGGTGATCCGGTGCTGCGGGCAGAAGAGTTGAAAAGCGTGACCGCGACGTTGCCGCTGTCGCTTGGCCTCTCACTACTGCTCGTGGCGGTCATTCTGTTCCTGTCGCTCGGCCGCGTCGGGCGTGTGGGGTTGGCGCTTTCGGCCGTCTTGGCGACACTTTTGCTAACGACGGGGTTCGCAGCACTCGCTGTGGGGTCGCTCAACCTCATCTCTGTCGCCTTCGTCGTGCTGATGGTGGGCCTTGGCATTGACTTCGCGATCCATCTGCTCGCGCATTTGGACGAGGACAGCGCATCGGGTGCGGGTGTGTCCGAGGCGCTGAGGAAGAGCACCGGCAGCATCGGCGGTGCCCTGATCCTATCGGCCGCAACGACATGCGCTGCGTTCCTTGCTTTCACGACGACGGATTTTATCGGGATGGCGCAGCTTGGCCTGATCGGGGCGGCTGGCGTCGCCTTGGCGCTTCTCGTCTCACTCACGATGATCCCGGCCGTTGTCGCGCTCCGACCGTCGCTGGCGGTGGGGCGCGGGCCCCTTGCACCGCCGCGTCTCGGCCGTGGTGGTGCGCGCGTCGGGTTCTGGATCGCGCTCGCCATCGGTGGCGTGGCATGTGCCTTCGCGCCTGGCGCGCGTTTCGATGCGGATCCGATGGGGCTTCGCGCCGCCATGGCGCCCGGCGTCGTGACATATGGTTGGCTCTCCGAGGAGCCGACGCTCGCACCGCTGCGTCTTAGCCTCCTCGCGGGGACGGCCGAGGAGGCTCAGGCGGCCTCGACGGCTGCAAAGGAGCTGTCCGGCGTGCGAAGTGCCGTTTGGCTGGGCGATCTCGTGCCGGAGGATCAGCTCGACAAGCTCGATCAAATCGACCTCGCTTATCCCTCGCTGCAAGTGGCCGTCGAAGGCACGGCGCCAGAGCTTGCGGCGCCGCCGGAGGGACCCATTGAGGACCGTCTCGCAGCGCTCGGCACAGCCGGCGGCAGCGCCTTGGCAGATGCGATCAGTGCGTGGAGAAGCGCCGGGAACGCCTTGTCCGAGCCCGCGCTCGGCACCGCACTCTTCCGCTTCTTCCCGTCGCTCATCGAGCGGATCGCGCTGCAGCTCGAAGCGGGCGAGATCACGGCGGAGACGCTGCCTGCCGGTCTCCGTGATCGTTTCGTCGCTGGGGATGGGACGCTGCGCGTTGAGATCGCGCCCGAGGCGAACATCACCGAGCCCGCGGCGCGCGGGGCATTCGTTGCAACCGTTCTCACCGCACTCCCTAATGCGGGCGGCCCACCTGCCCAGGTCGAAGGGGCGGCGCAGACCGTCGCGCGTGCGATGGCGGGGGCGGCGGGGATTGCGCTTGCGGCGACCGCGATCCTGGCCTGGGCTGTGCTCCGTCGGCTCATTCTTGTGGCCGCGATCCTCCTCCCCCTCGCCTTGGCCGCGGCGGTCACGCTCGCGGCAAGTGCGCTGCTCGATATCCCATTCAACTATGCCAACGTCATCGTACTGCCGCTGATGATCGGGATCGGGGTCGACACAGGGATCCATCTCGCCGTTCGCGCGGCCCGGAGTGATGGCACGGTTTTCGATACATCGACCCCGCGTGCCGCACTGGCGAGCGCGCTCACGACCATCGCTGCCTTCGGGACGCTCGCGCTGTCGGATCACCGCGGAACGGCGAGTATGGGCGTGATGCTCTGTATTGCGCTGACAGCCGGGCTCCTGATGATCTTCGCGATCACACCGCGGCTTGCGACCCTCGGGCGCGCTGATCGTCGTTGATCACGCTTTTGCCGGTCCTCTCGCGCCGGAAACCGTGAACGCTTACGAACAAACTCGGTAACCATCGACCGGGAAGGACCCGACCCATGCGCCGCTTGCCCTTCATCACGCCGCTGCTTGCAATACTACTGTTGGTGCTGCCAGCACATGCCGCCGACGAAACGGCGGCACGCGCGACGGCCACGAAGCTTGTCGATGGCGCCCATGCGGCACTGACCGGAGACACGGGGCCGGCCGCGATAGACGAGCTAAAGGCGACCATCGACGAAGCTTTCGCTTTCGATATCTGGGAGAAGTTTCTGCTCGGCTCCAACGCCGACAAGCTGACCGAGGCCGAGCGGGCCGAGTTCCGCGCGCTCCTCCCGGGCTTTCTCGCCGATCTCTACCGTAAGCAGTTCGGCAAGGGGTTGGCGGCGAAGCCAGAGATCCGCGACGTGGCACCCGCACGCCGAGATCTGCTCGTACGCGCCGATATCCCGCGCGCCAATGGCAAGAACCTGCCGGTGGATTGGCGCATTCGCGACTTTGGCGATCGCGGGCATCTGGTCATCGATGTGATGGTCGGCGGGGCTTCGTTCCTGATCCTCAAGCGCGACGAATTCACAGCACTTTTGAACAGCGGCGGGCCAACCGCATTGCTGGAGCATATGCGCGTTAATTCCGTGTGACGGAAAGCACTGGCACGGGAACTACAGCGGCGCGTCGCCGGACTGCAGCATTCCGCTCCGTTCTCCGAGTAATTCCCTCAATTCCGCGGCAAGCCACTTGCATACGCGCTAAATCGCCGCGCAGCTTTCTTTCATTGTGATGGCTTCGGCATCTGTCGGGGCGGTTCGCCAAGGATTGTGCGACGAGGAGAAAGCGATGGCGCCAATTGAAGCCGTGGAGGGGGCAAAACCCCTGCTGAGAGTGCTTCTCGCCAATCCGCGCGGCTTCTGCGCCGGCGTCGAACGAGCGATCGAGACGGTCGAACGCGCGCTCGCCACCCATGGCGCTCCTGTGTATGTGCGCCACGAGATCGTCCACAATGCCCGTGTCTGCGATGAGCTGCGCGCCAAGGGTGCGATCTTCGTCGAAGATCTGAGCGAGGTTCCCGAAAGCTCGGTCGTGATCTTCTCCGCCCATGGCGTGCCGCGCCGGGTGGAGGAGGAGGCCGAGGCGGCCGGCCACGCGGTGATCGATGCGACTTGCCCGCTTGTCGCGAGGGTTCACTTGGGTGCGAGGCGATACGTGGCCGAGGGCCGGCAGGTGATCCTGATCGGCCATCGCGAACATGTCGAAGTGCAAGGGACACTTGGCCAAGTCGATGCCGATATGATCGTGGTGGGCAGTGTGGACGAGGTCGAGGCCCTGGATCTGCCGCCCTCGACCCCCGTCGCCTATGTCACGCAAACGACGCTGAGCGTCGGCGACACCCAGGGGATTATCGAAGCGATCCGGGCACGCTTCCCCGACACCATGGGGCCTGAGACCCGGGATATCTGCTACGCGACGCAGAACCGTCAGCAGGCTGTGCGCGAGATCGCGGGGGAGGTCGATCTCTTCCTCATCATCGGCGCGCGCAACTCCTCGAACTCGAACCGTCTGGTCGAGATAGCGACGGCAGAGGGGGTGGCCGCGCATTTGGTTCCCGATGCGGGGAGCTTCGAGCCGGCTTGGCTGGAGGGTGTGCATGCTGTCGGAATCAGCGCCGGTGCCTCCGCGCCCGAGAGCATCGTGGATGACGTCCTGAAACGCCTCGCAGAACACCGCAATCTCGCGCTCGAACAGCGCGAAGGGATGCGCGAGAACATCACGTTCAAGCTACCTAGAGAGGTCGATGGGCGCGTGACACGTCGACGTCTGGCTGGTTAGCTCACAACACACTATTTTCCGCGCCACGACCCGAGACCAAGGAGCCTTCCCCGTGACGATCCCCTTTCGCCAGCAGGCCCGTGTCGCGCGATACCTGATCACTCAAAAGCTGCTCCGCCGGAAACGCTATCCGTTGGTGCTGATGCTGGAGCCGCTCTTTCGGTGCAACCTCGCATGCCCCGGTTGTGGCAAGATCGACTATCCGGATCTCATCCTGAATCGGCGTCTGACGCCGGAGGAGTGCTGGGCCGCGGCAGAGGAGTGCGGCGCACCCATGGTCGCGATCCCCGGGGGCGAGCCGCTGATCCACAAAGAGATCGGCGAGATCGTAAAGGGGCTCGTCGAGCGCAAGTTCTACATCTCGCTCTGCACGAACGCGCTGTTGCTCGAGAAGAAGCTCGATCTTTTTGAGCCGTCTCCGTATCTCTTCTTCTCGGTCCATCTCGACGGTATGAAGGCCCATCACGACAAGGCCGTGGCGCGGAAGGGCGTGTTCGAGAAGGCCGTGAAGGCGATCAAGGCCGCGCAGGATCGGGGTCACCGTGTCAATGTGAACGCGACGATCTTCGAGGGTTACCCGGCCGATGAGCTCGCGGACTATCTCGACTTCTGCACCGAGCTTGGCGTCGGCATCTCGATCTCACCGGGCTTCGCCTATGAGCGCGCGCCGGACCAGGCGCATTTCTTGAACCGGCGCCGCACGAAAGAGTTCTTCCGCGAAGTGTTCCGCATCGGGGAGAAGCGGGGAACCGCGAAGGGTTGGTCGCTGACCCACAGCCCGATCTTCGTGGACTTTCTCCTTGGCAACCAGGAGATGCGCTGCACGCCTTGGGGCATGCCGACACGCAATGTCTTCGGCTGGCAGAAGCCCTGCTATCTGCTCGGCGAAGGTCATGTGAAGACCTACAAGGAACTCCTGGAGACCACCGATTGGGACAAGTACGGCACCGGCTCGTATGAAAAGTGCGGCGACTGCATGGCTCATTGCGGCTATGAGCCGACGGCGGCCGATGTGGCGATCTCCAATCCCTTTACGATGCTGAAGCTTGCGCTGCGCGGTCTGAAGACCTCGGGCTCGATGGCGCCGGAGATCGACATGTCGAATGCGCGCGAGGCGGAAGAGCACCACACGCGCATCGTCAACACCGAGATGGCGAAGCTGAAGCAGGCCGTGAAGGAGAAGGAGAAGCGCAAGGCCGCTTGATCGGCCTTTCTTCTCTGTGGCGGGTGACGGCGTGGTCGGTTGAACGCGTGAATTGGTGCTAGCGCAGATAGCGTTCCAGGTACGCCGTGACGGGGGCCGCCGCGGCGCTTAGCGCGCCATGGGCAGCATTCGCGTCGCGGCCGGCGGCGATCAGGTCCGGCAGATCGAAGGGCCGTTTGGCCAAGCCCCAAAGGACCGAGAGGATCTTCGGCCGTCCCTTAGTATCCACGGCGCCGTCGGCGAGGGCAGGGAGCGCGCGGTCTGACGGATCCGACACACTGCGCACCGCAGCCGCCGGAATGCCGGCTGCTTCGGCCGCGTCGGCGACGCGATGTGTCTCCATATCCACGGCCGACGCCCCCGAGGAGACGCGGAGCGCTGCCTTCTCATGCGGCGTACCGATCACCGTGTCGGAGCCGAAGAGCCGCGGCACCGTCGTGGCACCGAGCGTCGCTGCCAGCTCCGACAAGGGTTCAAGCTTGCGGGTGCGCCCATCGGCACCCACCACCGTCTCCGCGATGATCATCGTGCCCGGCGGGCGCCCGGCATCGAGCGCGCCGCAGAGCCCCCAGCTCAGCAAGAGGCGCGCCCCTGAACTCGCAAGCTCGGACGCCATCCTACAGGCGGCATCGGGTCGAGCGCCGCTCACAGCCACGCGGAATGCAGGGTTCACGAGGATATCGGCGCCAAGCGCGCGCCGCTCACTCTCGAGCCCGCAGACGATCCCGATGAAGCCCGTGTCCTGGACTGCCATGCGAATTACCCGAGTGGCGCGACAGGCCCCCATCCCGCCGCGATCCGTAGTATAGCGGCCTTTGCCAGCGCAACTGAAGCGGCATTCGCGCTGACGCAGCGATCAAGGGCTATGTCTAGATACCCCAGCCGACCTCGCGGTCGTTCGAGGCCATCACACGCTCGTACCGCCCCATCGCCCAGAGCGGGAAGAAGGCGGCGTAGCCGTGGTATTTGAGATAAAAGACCTTCGGGAACCCGGTCCCTGTGAAATGGGGTTCATGCCAGCGCGCGCCGCCCGGCTCCATCGGCGCGCGGGCAAGCCACGAGATCCCGGCCTGCACCGTCTCGCTGTCGGTCTCGCCGGCCGACATGAGACCGAGCACAGCCCAGGCCGTCTGCGACGGGGTCGAGGCTTGTTCGAAGCCGCGGCCTTGATCCTCATAGCTCTCGAGGCTTTCGCCCCAACCGCCATCCGCGTGCTGCACGCTTTTCAGCCAATCGACGGCGCGGCGGATATAGGGCTTGGACATATCCTCGCCCGCGCCATCGAGCGCGACGAGCGCCGACCAGGTGCCGTAGATGTAGTTCGCACCCCAGCGGCCGTACCAGGAGCCGTCATCCTCCTGCTCGGCCTTGATGAACTCGATGCCGAGGCTGATTTCGTCAGCATAGGCGACGGCATCGACCTGAGCGAGGCAGCCGACGCAGCGCGCGGTTACATCGACCGTCGGCGGGTCGAGCAGCGCGCCATGGTCGGCGAAGGGGATCGAGTTGAGATAGTAGTGCTCATTCTCGGGATCGAAGGCGCCCCAGCCGCCGCTCCGGCTTTGCATCCCCGCAAGCCACTCGCAGCCGCGCTCGATATTGAGCTTGTAGCGCTCGGGATCGGCGCGGTGCATGGCCATCACGACAACGGCGCTGTCGTCGACATCCGGGTAGTCGGGGTTTTCGTACTGAAAGGCCCAGCCGCCGGGGCGCAGGCCGGGACGGCGCACGGCCCAGTCGCCCACATGGTCGAGCACCTGCTTCTCGGCCAACCAGTCCAGCATCCCGATAAGGCGCGGATCGTCCCGCTCCCCGGTCTCGAGAAACGCATGGGCCGCGAGCGCGCTGTCCCAGACGGGTGAGACGCAGGGCTGGAAATAGATCTCCTCCCCCCGCTCGATCATCAGCCGCTCGACCGCGTCGCGGGCGGTGACCATCTCGGGGCTGTCATCGGCATAGCCGAGCACCCGCAGCGCCATCACGGCGTTCGCCATGGCCGGGTAGATCGCGCCGAGGCCGTCCTGACCGTTAAGATGGCTGAGCGTGAACTCCTCCGCCTTACGGATCGCGCGATCCCGCGTGCCCTTCGGGAAGAACGGCTCGGCGGTCTGAAGCGCCTTGTCCAACAGCAGGAACATCTCGCCGATGCGGCTGCCGGTCGGGTTGATCTGCCAGGTCCGCTGCAGCTCGGGCGCCACGACGAAAAGCTCACGAATGTTGCGCCCCGTCGGGTTTTCCGCCCGCGCGCGCTTGGCATAGAGGATCAGGAGCGGCGTGAGCACCGTGCGCGACCAATAGGCGATCTTGCTCATATGGAATGGGAACCATTCCGGCATGAGGATCGCTTCGACCGGGATGCAGGGCATGCCGCGCCACGGGATCTCGCGATAAAGCGCCATCATGATCCGCGTGAAGACATTCGCCTTGGCAGCACCACCTTGCGACAGGACCCAGCGCCGCGCCCGCGCCATGTGCGGCGCGTCCACATCGTCGCCGATGAGCTTTAACGCCCAGTAGCCCTTCACCGTGGCGGAGATGTTTCCCGAGCCCGCGTGGAAGAGCGGCCAGGAGCCGTCCTCGTTCTGAATACCACGGATGTATTTGGCGATCCGCCCTTCGCGCTCCGCATCGATCTCGCCCAGGAAGTGGCGGAGGAGCACATATTCCGCCGGGATCGTGCAATCGGCCTCAAGCTCGAAGACGATATGCCCGTCATCCTTCTGCATGTCCCATAGAAGGCCGGATTGACGATCCAGGATCTCGCGCCGCGCTTCCCGATTGGGCATCGGGTCTTCCGGCTCTACTGCGAAGCCTGCGGGTTCGGGGTCCGACGCGGCCGGATACGGTTCGTCGAAGCGAGCGCTGTGGACGGCATCCACGGGGTCGAGCCCCTCGGACCTGCCAAACGTTCTGTTCATGACCGTCCGCCTACTCTCTGCCCTTCGCCGCGATCGGTGCCTGCATGGCAAGCGCTGCCGCGATCTCTCCCGATAGGACCGCCCCTTCGATGGTGGCGGGCAAGCCCGTATCGGTTGAGTCCCCCGCCAGAAAAACATTTCTGAGCGGAGTGTTTGGTTGCCTTCGCTTTGCCACACCGCTTGGCGACTGGTCAAAGGTTGCGCGCTTCTCCACGATGATCCGCGCGGAGGTGTGGTTTGTTTCTCTCAGGGCAAGCGCCACCCGCACTTCTCCCCAGATTCTGCTGATTAGCTCATCACGCGGCATGGACATGATGCCAAGGGCATCTGCGGCGCTGACAGTGATGCTAACTACATCACCTCGCAGGAAAATCCATTGGGCAATACCGCCGAGCACACCGAGGAGGGGCGGGGCGTCCGCAACCTCATCCGTACGGTCCAGCACGAAGTGCGCGTTCAGGATTGCGCTGTCGTCTTTGGGGGGATCGCTGCCAGGTAGGACCGTGGAAAGGCGTGATGGTGGCAGGGCCAGGATCAACCTGTCGTGAGGGTCAAGCCTGATCGAGCCTTCCGAGGTGTCGAGAGCGATGGCCGTGTCCGCCGTAGTCTCAAGGTCACGAACCGTGGTGCCATAGCTGATCGTCGCCCCAAGAGACTTGAGCCGCGCAAGGGCCGGGGCCACGAGCGCAGTGCCAAGGCCCTCTGGGGCAAACATCGGGCGAGAGGACCCCGCACCTTTGAGGAACGTCTCGCGGATGACCCGCCAAAGGAGCCGCGCTTGGCCGTTCTCGGGCGTCGTGTTGAGGACGGCGAGGGTTAGCGGCTCCCAAAATCCACGCCAAAGCGCGCCGCGGTCGCGTACCGCATCCGCGACCGTCGCGCCGGGACCTGCTGTCGCGAGCCGCCAACCGCCCAAGTAGTCCAGCGCCTTCGTCCCCGGCACGCGGGATGTGGGATCGAGCGCCCACCACGGCACGAGGCCGTCCGAGAGCCTCAGCGTGAAGTGGTTCCCGTTATCGAGATCGACCATCGGGAACGAGGCATCCGGGGCCGGGTGGAGGGCATCGGGCGTCCCAGCACGCGTGAGATACCGGGCAACGGCCTGATTCCCCGTCAGGATGAGATGGTTACCATTGTCGATCAGCCGGTCGAGACGGGCATCATGGAAGCTGCGGCAGCGCCCGCCTGCATGGCCCGATGCCTCCCAGATGCTGACGGGCGTGCCGGCCTCAGCCAGGACGAGTGCTGCCGAGAGCCCGGCGAGGCCGGCGCCCACGATATGCACCCGACCATCGGGTACTCCGCGTGGTGCCCCACGTGCTGCACCGCCGTCAGCCATCCGAAGGCCTCAGCGCCGATGGGGCCAGAACGGCCGTGAAAGCGGCGCGCAGTTTCGCGCCCTTCGAAAGCCTGACCCTTGGTCCGGCCACGAAGCCACGCGAAACGAGGCGGTTGAGTACGTTTTCATAGACACCCATCATCATGAGCGCGGGCGTTAGGCTGCGCCGATCATGCGCGGGGATGGCAGCCCTCGCGGCATCGAATTCGGCCCGGGCGAGCCTGCCGAGTTCCAACGAAAGCGCTGGCAGTGCCTTGTCGCGCGCGGCAGCTTCGGGCTCCGCCGGGATCGCATGACGATCCAGCAGCTCACGCGGCAGATAGAGCCGTCCAATCGCTGCATCCTCCTCCACATCGCGCAGGATGTTGGTGAGCTGCAGCGCGTCGGCGAGGGCGAGGGCAAAACGGGCCGATACCGCGCCGCGCCAGGCCCCGAAATTGCGCATGGATAGCATGCCGATCGTGCCCGCGACGCGGCGGGTATAGGCGCGAAGATCCCTCATGCTGGGCGCCACCACCGGCCCGGCCGCATCCATCTCCATGCCTTCGATGAGCAGCAGAAACTCCTGCTGGGGCAGTGCATAAGCCTCGACCGGCCCTGCCAAGGCCTGACCGATCAGCGAACGGGGATGGCCGGCATAGAGCGCCGCGATCTCCGCCCGCCAAAGATCGAGGAGGCGGTGCCGCTCACTCTGAGGCATCGGCTCATCCGCGATATCGTCAACGACACGCGCGAAGGCGTAGAGCGCCCACATGGCCTCTCGACGTGGTTTGGGCAGTGCCCGCATGCCGGGCCCGAAGGAAGAGCCTGCCGCGCGTGTGATGGCGGCGGCGGCGGCGGCCGGATCGCTGCCGATCGGCGCGGGCAAGGGCGCGAGCCGTTCGAGCAGTGGCTGTGCTCCACCATCCGCCAAAGCTCAGCGCTCCCCAGCGGCTGAAGGCTGATGGAAGACGACCCGCCGCAAGCCCGCGAAGAGACCAGCAGCGAGATCGGCCTTGCTGTGCTTTACCCGACCGGCGAGCGGATCCTCGCGTCTGAGCCGCGCCTGCAGCCGTTCGGCTAGCCGCTGAATGACGGCGATCTCCGCTGCGAGCCGTCGGCTCTGTACTTGATCCGCCAGGGGTGCCGAGCGCGCGAGGAGGGCGTCGGTACCGTCAAGGCAGCGATCGATCACGCGTCGTAGCCCGGGGCTCGCCTTAGCAGCGACAAGGCCGCTTTCCTCTACGCCTTCCTCACTCAACCAGTCCTGAGGCAGGTAGACCCGGTCGAGCCGCGCCTTGTCCTCCGCAATGTCCTGCAGATGGTTGAGAACCTGCAGCGCATCGCAGAGCGCATCGCCGGCGGGCGCGGTCGCGGGGCTCTCCCCGTGAAGCTGCAGCAGGAAGCGGCCGACCGGGCGGGCTGAGTTGGCGCAGTAGCCGATCAACGCGTCCCAATCTTCATAGCGCGACTTCAACGCGTCTTGGCGGAAAGCGATGAGGAGATCCGTAGCACAGCGCGTCTCCACGCCCGTTTCGCGAAGCGTCGCTCCCAGCCGAACGGAGATGGGTGGGCCGGACGCCCCGGGCGCCAGACCCGCCTCGCAAAGATCGAGACGCTCGATCTTCTCCTCCGGCGCAAGCTCCGCGTGATCGGCGATATCGTCGGTGCCGCGGGCGAATGCGTAGTAGGCTGCGACATGAGGGCGCAGATGTCGGGCGATGAGGAACGATCCGACGGGAAAGTTCTCATCCCCAGCGCCCTTGCCGGAAGGGGCTTCGACGGCGGATCGGGATTCGGAGAAGCCGCTTCCGTGGATGGGCCCGCTCGTGCTGTCTGCCGTCAAAGCTGCGCCTCGCGCCTGCCAATTGCCTCGCCGCGTCGCAACATAGGTGCCCGCCCCTCGGCCTGTCCATGGGGCTGTGGGTAAGTGCTGCTGGCGTCGCATCGAGCGCTTGCCCGGTCGCGCAGGCCCGGCTACCGCTCGGTCTCATGCTGGTGTTCGCCATGGCCGCTGCCTTTGTCTGGGTCCTGCTGCTGCTCGTCTGGCACGGGTTCTGGCGGGCCGATCAACGCTTGCCCGAGGCGGGCTGGCAGGAAGCGGAGCCGCCGCCCGGTGTGCTGGCCGTGATCCCGGCGCGGGACGAAGCCGATAGCATCGGGGCCGTTCTCTCGGCGCATGGGGCGACCGAGTATCCCGGCAGCTTTGGCGTGATCGTGGTCGACGACAACTCGACCGACGGAACCGGCGCCATCGCGCGCGATGAAGCCGCGCAGAGCCATCGCCCGATCACGGTGCTGACGGGTGGGCCACTACCCCCCGGTTGGTCGGGCAAGTTATGGGCCGTGCATCAGGGCATCGAACGATCCGACGAAGCGCCCGAGGCGCGCTATGTGCTGCTGACCGACGCCGATATCCGGCACGCGCCAGGAACGTTGGAGCGGTTGGTCGCCTTTGCCGAGGCGCGGGGTCTTGCGCTGGTCTCGCTGATGGCGCGGCTCGAGACCGGGCAGGGGCTCGGCCGATTGCTGGTGCCGGCTTATGTCTTCTTCTTCCAGAAGCTCTATCCGTTTCCGGCGGTCAACGATCCGCATTCCTGGCATGCGGGGGCAGCGGGCGGCTGCATGTTGGTGCGGCGTGAGGCGCTCCGAAGTTTTGGCGGCGTGGCGGCGGTGCGCGATGCGCTGATCGACGATTGTGCGCTCGCGGCGGAGCTTAAGGGCACGCGCGCCGGCGGCGATCGTGGCCGGCGGGCGATCTGGCTTGGCCTTGCCGACGACGAGGTCGTGTCGCTCCGCGACACGGGCGCGCTCGGCACGATTTGGGAGACCGTGGCGCGGACGGCCTTCCCGCAGCTTCATCGGTCCTGGGCGCTCCTGATCCTTTGCACGGTCGGGATGGGGTTTCTTTATCTCTCGCCGCCGCTTCTCTTTCTGCTTGCTCCCCTGCACGGGCAATGGGGAGCGGCGATCTTTGGGTTACTCGGATGGGGGCTGATGGGGAGGGCGTTCTGGCCGACGCTGAGGCTTTACGGTGGGGCGTGGTATCATGCGGTGGCACTTCCGATTGCCGCCGTCGTCTACATGCTGATGACGCTGGACAGCGCCCGCCGAGACCTGATGGGACGTGCATCCCCATGGAAGGGCCGGACCTACTCCGCAATGGCCCGAGAGCGGCAGGACTGAGGGTACAACTGCGCCGCAGCGCGTTGGTGCTGAGCTCCGCGCCCTCCCACGTCAGCGTAGCGCCCAGCGTGTGAAGAATCTGCGAACGCTGCGCTGCTCTTTCACGCAACGTCTCCAACTTCGAGGCCACAGCCGCTCAGCGCGCGGCGGGAGATACCGGGCCGGTCCGCAGCATGCCTTCGCCCGCGAACCATTCAAGAGCGGACAGCACCGCGTCCTGAAGCGGCGCGGGTCGGAACCCCAGAATGTGGCGGGCTTTGCCGCTGTCGAGGCGCGCACGCTTCTTCGCCAAGAGGACGCCCGTCAGGGGAGCGGTGGGTGCCCGACCGATACCGCGCCCGATCAGCTCTTCGATGCGAGAGACAGTCTCCGCCATCGCGAATGGGACCTGGATCTTCGGCGCGCGTCGGCCCATCGTCGTGCAAACGAGTTCTGCGAAGCGCCCAAGGCCGATTGCCTCACCGGAGAGGAGGAAGCGCTCGCCGCTCTCGCCATGGTCAAAGGCTGCGAGGATCCCGCTGGCAAGACTCCGCACATCGACGAGATCGAGTTCCGTCGCGATGATTGCCGGCGTCGCCCCGCGCGCCAGATCGAGGATCATGCGGCCTGGCGGCGTCGGGCCCGCATCGCCGGGGCCCACTGGTGCCGAAGGCAAGACCGTCACAGCATCGAGACCTTCGGCGATGAGCCCGTCGACCGCTATCTCGGCCCGTCGCTTGGATGCGGGATAGGGCCCCAGAAGCGTCTCTGGCGCGTGGGCCTCGGCCTCGGTCAGAACGGCGGTCGGAACCGTGCTGCGCGCAACGAGCGTTGTGTAGGAGGAGACGAGCAGGAGGCGCACACCCGCGGCCTGCGCCGCAGAGGCCACGGCCACCGTCCCCTCGTAGTTCACGGCATCATGCGCTCCGGGCCGGGCCGCCCAAAGCTGCGCGATGGCCGCCGCGTGGATCACGCCCGCGCTTTCGGCTGCCAGTGAGCGCATCAGCGCCGCATCGGTCACCGTACCCGTCTGACGCTCCGCCTCCGCCGGAAAGTCCGCCCGAAATTCGAGATCGAGCGCCATCACCGGCCGGCCGGCATCGATCAAGCTGCGCACCAAGTGGCGCCCGACAAAGCCATTGGCGCCCGTGACGAGGATCGGCTTCACCGGGTACAGACCAGCAGCCCGTCACCGAATGCCGAGCCCGCGACCAGGGTGTTGTTGTAGAAGACCGCGCTGGTGGCGCCGGAGAAGACGTCGCCGAAGGGGTCGTCGAACAGGATTTCGATCAGGCCTTGATCCGGCTGCAGGGCCAGGATCCTGCTGGGTGCTGTGCCGGAGTACTGCATCGAGTAGAGCCAATAGTCGAAGAGATCGGGATGGACGGCGATGATCTGCGTGTCGTTGGGGCCCGGGTTCATATTGTCGGGCCCGCCGGGCAGCTCGATGAAAGAGCCGTCGGAGAGGTTCACGACCCGGTTCGCCCGCGTCTCCGCCACCAGGACGGTGCCGCCATCGAGAGCGAGGCCATTGGCCCAGGCCAGGCCCTCGGCCAGGCGTTCTTCCCGCCCGAAGCCGACCTTGACGACCGAGCCTGTGGCGGCGCCGGGCATAAGTTCGGACATGCTCCAGCCGCAGGTTTCGCGATCCAAGGACACGACGAGTTCAGCGCCACGCCAGGCGAGATCATTGGCGCGGCACGCCTCGGGCGCATCCCAGCGGCCCCGCTCCTCGAAACCGTCCGGTCCAAGAAGCCCCCAGACCACGATGGCGGTATCCGTGCGGGGGTTGCGATTAACAAAGGCGAGCCGGGAGCCAGAACGATCCAACGCGATGCCGTGCGGGTGCACGGAACCGAGCGTGATCTGCGTGCCGGCGAGGGCGCGAGCGAAGACCGCGTTCTCGGCCTGCACAAGCTCGGAGATCGCAACGGTGGCGAGCCCGCGCGCGGGCGCCGTGGGGAGGGTGCGATTATAGAAGGATAGCAACAGCTCGCCACGCGGCAGGAGCGCAATATCCTCGATCCCGCGAAGACTGCGATAGCGCGTATCCGTAACGTTGACGGCCCGGCACTGGCTATGGGCGAAAAGTGCAGGCTCGGGTGTGACGGTCTCGGAAAGTGAGATCGCGGTGATGATGATTGCCGTGACCGGTACGACGAGCGCCAGGATCAGCCGGTTCATGCCTGCGCCTCCCTTTGAGCCTTCGCGTCCTCTGGCTCCACACTGGGCAACGGGTAGCCAAAATGGGTGAACCAACGCCCCCAAGCATCCGCCAGTTTTCTCGCGACGAGAGGATCGGTCGCGAAGCGGTTCTTCTCAAAGCTCTTCACTGCCGCGAGATGGCCCTCGAACGCGGGCGCAGCAGCTGCAAAACCCGGCAGCTCGAGGGTATCGTAGATTCGGGCGAGTGCGTCCATCGGTGCGGCGTCGAGCTCTGCATAAGGAAGTTCCACGAAGTCGGGCTCAGCCCAATCTTCTGTCTGCGCGCTGAATGTGTTCATCATTCGATCATAGACGCGTAAAATCGTGCCATCGATGTCGAGATCGTCGGGCACATGCTGCAGCGCCATCACCTCCAGGAGCCGGGCGTAGAAATTTCGCATGGATAGAAAGACATCCACGGGATTGCGGTGGATGTGAATGAACTTCGCACCGGGGAACATCGCGCGCAGCATCGCGGGCCGGGCGGTATAGACCGGGTTCTTGATCGCGAGGCGGCGGTTTTGCCCAGCGGCGATCTTGGCCAGGAAGACGCGCAGATCGGACTGCCATGCGGCGATGTCATGGGGGCCGCAGCCATCGAAGAACAGCCCGCGATCGATCAGACGGTCGAAATGCCGGGGGAAGTAGATGCCGTGGTAAAAGGAGAGGGGCGACATGTTCGCGATGCCGATCTCGTCCTCTTGCGGCGCGGTTGGGGTGACGGGGATGCGGTCGATCCACCGCGTCTCGGGGAGTTGGCGTTCAAGCATCGGGCGCAGGAGGCGCGCCAGGCCGCGGGCGTCGTGAGGTAGCCCAACCTCGATCGGCGGCACATAGCCCCATCCGCCGGCGGCGAGCAGGTTATAGAGATGCGTCGTGCCCGAGCGCCAATGGCCGAGGACAAACAGCGGCGGGCCGTCACGATCCGGCGCCGGAAGCCTAACAAACTGTCGCTCGAGCGCCGTGGACGGCCAGCGCGCATAGGCGGCCGCCCAAATCGCCAAGGCCGCGCCTTTATCGTCCGCGGGCCCCGCATCGGTGAAGACCGAGCGCAGGGTCGCCAGGTTTGCCCCGCTCAGCGGATGCGCCAACCGCCTGTCTCCCCTCTTTGGGCCTATTCGACCAAGCTACTGAGCGCCCGGTTCCCATGCAATCCGCGGCGGGCCTGCGGGCGGAACGGGCTGGCCTTAA
>JBCDFC010000011.1:0-40389 GCA_039178805.1 Pseudomonadota bacterium
CCGCATGGGCCAGTCTCTCCGCCGCGCGCGCTTGTTTCAGGCTCCTGCCATCACTCAGTGCTCGTCGTCGCGTCCTCGTCTTCGACTGCGGCGACCTTCGGCAGTTCGGACAGCGCTGCATCCAACTGCTCGGTATACGGGAAGGATACGGTCGCCAGCTCCTTTGCCCGGTCGAGCACCACGCGTGCTTCCTCGTTCCGCTCGAGCGCCTTCAGCGTCATGCCATAGTGATACTGCACGATCGCGTTGCGCTGGAGAGCCTGAAGCCCGCAGCCGAGGCGCTCAGCAGCAACGCGATCGTGCAGTATCACTACGGCATGACGCTGAAGGCGCTCGAGCGGAACGAGGAAGCACGCGTGGTGCTCGACCGGGCAAAAGAGCTGGCGACCGTGTCCTTCCCATACACGGAGCAGTTGGATGCAGCGCTGTCCGAACTGCCGAAGGTCGCCGCAGTCGAAGACGAGGACGCGACGACGAGCACCGAGTGATGGCAGGAGCCTGAAACAAGCGCGCGCGGCGGAGAGACTGGCCCATGCGGACACCGCCGCTGCACTTTGAGCGTGATGAGTACGAGGCGCGGATCGCGCGCACTCGGTCGGCGATGGAGCGGGCCGGCATCGAGGCGCTTTTCGTCTCCGACCCCTCCAACATGGCCTGGCTCACGGGCTATGACGGCTGGTCCTTTTATGTGCACCAATGCGTCGTCCTCACCCTCGTTGACGATCCGCTGTGGCTCGGGCGCGCGCAGGACGCAGAAGGCGCCTACCGTACGGTCTTCATGCCGCGTGATCGGGTGCTCGGCTATCCGGATCACTACGTGCAATCCACCGAACGCCACCCGATGGAGTGGATGGCGGAGCAGCTCGCAGAGCGCGGCCTCACCCGTGCGCGCATCGGCGTCGAGATGGACAATTACTGGTTCACGGCGAAGGCCTTCGAATGTCTTTGCCGCGGCCTTCCGAACGCGCAGTTCTCCGACGCCACAGGCCTTGTGAACTGGCAACGCGCGGTGAAGTCGCCCCAGGAGCTTTCCTACATGCGTGCCGCGGCGCGGCGCGTCGAAAGCATGTTCGACCGTATCCTTGAGGTGGCGGAGCCGGGCACGCGGAAATGCGATCTTGTTGCGGAGATCTATGACGCTGGGCTGCGCTTCGATGCGCGGGACGGCACGGGCGGCGACTATCCCGCCATCGTCCCGCTTCTGCCCTCGGGCAGCGATGCCGCGGCACCGCATCTGACTTGGGATCATCGGCCGCTCGTTGCGGGCGAGGGCATGTGCATCGAGATCGCGGGCGTCGTCAATCGGTATCACTGCCCGCTCTCACGCACCCTGTTTCTAGGCAAGCCGGAGCAGAAGTTCCTGGACGCCGAGGCGGCTGTGCTGGAGGGCATGGAAGCAGGATTGGAGAAAGCGCGGGCCGGCAACACCTGCGAAGACATCGCCATCGCCTTCTTTGACACGCTCGGCCGTCATGGGTTCGAGAAAGACAACCGTACCGGCTACGCCATCGGCCTCTCCTACCCGCCCGATTGGGGAGAGCGCACGATGTCGCTCCGACGGGGCGATCGGACGGTGCTCGAGCCGGGCATGACCTTTCACTTCATGACGGGCCTATGGCTCGGCGATTGGGGCTTCGCGACGACGGAAAGTATCGTGATCGGCGAAACCGGCGCAGAATGCCTGGCCACCGTCCCGCGCAAGTTGTTGGTCAAAAACTGAGTGCCGCGCTTGTCGCACAAGCGAGGGTGTGATGCCCTTGGCCTGCTACGAGGCATTCCCTGATCTCAACCGGTGCAAGATCGGCCTGATCGCGGCCTGCACGATCAAGGCGCCGATGGCGATCGCAAAGAGGATCCAAAGGTTCTCCTCGATCAGTGCTTCGGTCGCCGTCGCGAGGCCAAGTGCGGCCCCCACAACCGCGAGCCTGACCTGCACATGCACGCCACAGAGATAGGTCGCGAGCGCGAACAGTATGCCGTTCGCCAAGCCTACATTCGCATCGGTGAAATTGTTTGTGGAGACGAAGTAGAAGACAACTTGGATGGAGATGAAGACGCCGATCCAGTGTGCTGCGAGGATCATCGCCGTGCGGAAAGGCGCGAAGCCTTCCCCGCGATGAAGCCAGGCGAACGCGAAGGAGCCGACGGCGAAGATCATCGTCAGCACGGCCCAGTAGATATTCGAGAAGCCCGCATGCACATCCGAGGCGGCGACCCCGAAGAAAGCGGTGCCGAGGAGCACGAGGCCAAGGATAAGATCCAAGATAAGCGTCCGGTTCCCGGTCGCGCTTGCGCTTTCTTCCGTGAGAGACGCCATGGCCCACCTCCTTCGTTTCGGGATCCGAAGCCGACGCTGGGGGCATCGGCGTGCCGCGCATCGCGCTCAAAATCCCTCGTCGTCCAAGCGGTCGAACGACGAGGTCCGAACGCTGTCTCGTTTCGAGAGCACGGCCACCACCTTCCCACCGCACGCACCGCTCGACCAGCCCCATCTTCGGTGCGCCGAAGACGCGGAGTTGCGGTTTGCGCCAGCGTCTTGGGGCAAGCGCTACGAGATGTGGTGGACGATCGCTCCAGAGCGTTTTCTGACCCTACGGAACTCCCCTGGATGGCCGGATCAAGCCCCAGCGTGTCCGGAGTATCTGAGGCCGAAAGGCGTTCTAGGCGCTTTCGTGCTCAGCAGTGGTGTCCAGCCCAAACGCTATGAGCTCCGGTACGAAACGTTGTAGGATTTGAGAGGCGTGTTCACGATCCGGGCCTGCCACGATCATCACCAAGCGGGTCCGATCCACACCATCCGGCCAGCCATCGAGCAGCCGCGGCGGGCTTGTGACATGCCCCACGACGTGGAGGACGCGCGGCGTGCCTGGATGTCCCGCAAGCTCCACCAGCCCCTTGATCCTTAGGAGGTCCTTTCCGAACGACGCTTGAAGCGCCGCCACCGCCTCCTCCAGCGCATTGTTGTCGACAAGTCCTGTGGCCGAGAAGCAGAAGGCCGACGCCGTCTCACCATGCCGGTTCACGTCGTGATGGTGATGGTGGTGATCGTGGGCTGCATGGCCTTCGACACCCGGCTCAAAGCGCAGCCATTCGCGCACATCGGGCGGCTTTCCCGCTGGATCGAAGGCCGCTCGCGAGAACACCATCTCGGCCGTCGCCTCGGGCGCCGGGACCACTGGCGCGTTCGGATTGGCGCGCCGCAGTGCCTCGGTCAGCTTTTCGAGGTCAGGAGTGGGCGTGGATTCGAGCGCCAGGTCGAGCTTGGTCAGAAGCAGGAGATCGGCAACGGCAACTTGCCGCGATGCTTCGGGAAACCGCCCGATCGCATCCGGGCCGTTCACAGCATCCACCAGGGTGATCACACCGTTCAGCGTGAAACGGCTGAGCATGTAATCGTTCGTCATGAAGGTTTGGAGCAAGGGAAGCGGGTCAGCGATCCCCGTCGTCTCGACGACGACCCGATCGAAAGCGGGTCCAACACCGTCCTCCGCCTCCTCGAGCAGTCGCAGCAGCGTCAGGCGGACATCCCCTGAGATCGTGCAGCAGAGGCAGCCGACCGACATCGCAAAGGCGCGCTCATCCGCTTGCGCCACCAAGGCGCCATCGACCCCGGCCTCCCCGACCTCATTCACGATGACGGCGGTTGCGCCAAAGCCCGGCGAGCCTATCAGGCGGTTGAGGAGCGTCGTCTTACCGGCACCGAGGAAGCCAGTGAGGATCGTGACGGGGATCCGACGCTGAACATCTTCGCTCATGCCATCTCATCTCCGCGCAACTTCGGCATCGGCGGTAGATGACCATGCTGCGCCGTTACCTGCTTTCGATGATGAACCACACATCGACCGCGCAGATCATAGGCGGCGATCGAGAATGGCGCCCCAAGTTGGAGGGGCGCCGTACCAGATTTCGCACTCAGAGGCCGGATCAACGGCCTGCAAAGCGCCCTGTTCGTCACTCAGTGACGAGTTCACCGGGAAGCGTGTTGACCGTCATGGTATCGCCCGGCTGAAAGTGGATGACGGACCTGATCGACTTGCCCGCCTTCAGAAGATCGAAGGCCGTGTTGATCTGGTCGTGCTTCATGTGGTGGGTGATGTAAGGGTCCACGCTGAAGTCGCCGCGCAGCCACTCATCCACCATGCCGGGAAGCTGACTGCGGCCGAGCACGCCGCCGAAGGCCGTACCGCGCCAGACCCGCCCGGTGACGAGCTGGAAGGGCCGGGTCGAGATCTCTTGGCCGGCACCCGCGACGCCGATCACCGTGCACTCGCCCCAGCCCTTGTGACAGGCCTCGAGCGCCGAGCGCATCAGTCCCACATTGCCGACCGCCTCGAAAGTGTAGTCGAGACCACCATCGGTCATCTCGACGAGCACATTCTGGATCGGGTCGGAAAAGTCCTTGGGGTTGAGGCATTCGGTGGCGCCGAGGGCCTTGGCCAGCGGGAACTTCGCGGTGTTCACGTCGATCCCGATGATCCGCGAGGCGCCGTTCAAAACGGCCCCCTGGATCACCGCCATTCCGACCGCGCCGAGGCCGAAGACGGCAACGGTGGCGCCGGCCTCGACCTTCGCAGTGTTGCGCACAGCGCCGATGCCCGTCGGCACCGCACAGCCCATGACGGAGGCTTTCGACAGCGGCGCCTCCTTGGTGATCTTCGCGACCGAGATCTCAGGCAGCACGGTATATTCGCTGAAGGTGCTAGTGCCCATGTAGTGCAGGATCTGCTTACCCTTGTAGGAGAAGCGCGAGGTGCCGTCGGGCATCAACCCTGCCCCCTGGGTCTTGCGGATGGTCTGACAGAGATTGGTCTTGCCGGACTTGATGTAAGGGCACTCAGGGTCTTCTGGCACATAGAGCGGGATGACGTGGTCACCGGGCACGACCGAGGTCACGCCTTTGCCTACTTCCTCCACGACACCGCAGCCTTCATGGCCGAGGATGCAGGGGAAAAGACCTTCGGGATCCTCGCCCGACAGCGTGAACACGTCGGTATGGCAGAGGCTCGTGGTGACGATCCGGACAAGGACCTCGCCCTCCTTCGGGCCTTCGAGGTCGATCTCTTCGATCTCCAGCGGCTTGTTCGGCTCCCAAGCGATGGCGGCACGCGTTTTCATGTTGGTTCCTCCCTAAGTGATCGGTTCAGTGCAGCATACCGCGATTGGGCTCATCTGCAGGATCGGTGATCGGGTCGATGACAAGGACCAGTCGGGTCTCGCCTGTCCCCTCGATTGGTGGTGATCGGTGCAGTAGGCCCGAGCGCAGGCCATCCGGCCAATGCGCGCCACGGAAGATGATCGGCGCTCCCGTGGGTGCTGTAAAGACCCGCTGCGGCTCGGCCCCGTCAGCGGAGATCCCGTACTGCGTGCCCGTGCCCCGATAGGTGCAGATCAGCCGTGCGACAACAGCGTCGAGATGGAACTTCTCGCAGGCGTTCGTCGTGACGACATCATAGCGAAGCCGCAGGTAGGGTGCCCGCATGATCTCCGCAAAAATGGCGGCGAGTGCTGCTGTGTCATCGACCAACAGATCGCGTTCGGGGGCATGTGGTGTGCCGGCCAGCTCACAGGTCTCGGCCAAGGCTTCACGCACTGCGTCCGGACGCAAGATCATGCGGGTGCGGGGGAGCCGTTCTGGCTCGACAGCGTCGATCCAAGACTGAAAGCGATGCATCGGATCGCGGCGCCAGATCGTAGCCGCGCAGCCGGGATGGTGGATCGCGGACAGCCCCTTCGGCGTGTCCGACACACCGATGCCAATCGCCGCGTCGCTGACGACCTCTTCGACAACGCTCATACCACGGCTCCGTCGAACCACGAGGCACGCACGGCGATCCGGGCCGAATGCCCTGACCGCCGCCGATGTCCGTTCTCGCTCACGAACCCAAAGCTTCTGCCAGCGCGGCTGCGTTGTGACGCATCATGTCGATATAGGTGGCGGCGGGGCCGTCGGGCCCTGACAGCGCGTCCGAGTAGAGCGTACCGCCGATCTTGGCGCCGGTCTCGCTCGCAATCTGCTCAAGAAGCCGGTTGTCCGTGATGTTCTCGACGAACACGGCCGAGATCTTCTCTTCGCGGATCTGCCTGATCATCGCGGCGACATCGGCGGCCGAGGGCTCGCTCGAGGTGCTGAGCCCCTGCGGCGCGTGGAAGCTGAGCCCGTAGCTGTCTTCGAAGTACCCGAACGCGTCATGCGAGGTCACGACAGTGCGGCGATCTTCGGGCAGCGCGCTGAGGGTCTGCCGGATCTCCGCTTCGAGCGATTCGAGCTCAGCCACATAAGCAGCGCGGTTCTCGTAGAAAGCGGCAGCGTTGGCAGGGTCGGCCTTTGCAAGCGCCGCAGTGATGTTGTCGACGTAGTTTACGGCATGGTCGAGGCTCTGCCAGGCGTGCGGATCGAAGGCGCCGTGGTGATGGCCGTGGTGATCGCCCTCCGCATGCTCCTCATGATCGTCGTGCCCATGTTCGTCATGGGCGTGCTCGTCATGCCCGTGGTCGTGGCCCTCTTTCTCCGCATGCTTTTCTTCACCATGTGCATGCTCGTCATGTCCATGGTCGTCGTGGGCGTGCTCGTCATGGCCGTGCTCATCGTGCCCGTCTTTGTCATGCCCGTGCTCGTTATGCGCATGTTCCTCATGGTCGTCCTCACCATGGGCATGGTCATCATCGCCGTGATCGTCATCGCCATGTTCATCGTGACCTTCTTCCTCGAACGGGATCGGGTCGATGCCATCGGTGGCGACAACGCGCGTGCCATCGAAGCCGGACGCGTCGATCAACCGGTCGAGCCAGCCTTCGAACTCCAACCCGTTCACGATCAGCACCTCTGCGTCGGCCACGGCCCGCGCATCGGATGGGGTCGGCTGATAGACATGCGCATCGCCATCCGGACCCACCAGCGTGGTCAGCGCGATATGCTCACCCCCGATCCGCGCGACCATATCGCCAAGGATCGAGAAGGTGGCGACCACCGGGATAGGCTCGTCCGCCTGCACCGCACTCGGCGCGGCAAGCGTCAAGCTGAGGATGGCAACACCAGTCTGGAGAAGGCTTCTGCGGCTTTTCATGGAGGATCCTTTCACGATTGGATTCCAGTCTGCCTCCTGGCGTTTCTGACGAGCCCACCGACCGGTCCCACAGTCAACGAGATCGCGTAGGCGACGCCAGCAGCTAGGATGATGGCCGGCCCCGAGGGCAGGCTATGATGGTAGGAGAGGAGCAGCCCCGCAAGGCTCGCGACCACGGCCAATGTCACCGCAACCGCTATCATGCCGCCAACCGACGTCGCCCAAAAGCGCGACGCCGCCGCAGGCAGGATCATGATGCCCACAATCATCAGTGTGCCGAGCGCGTGGAACCCGCCCACCAGGTTCAGCACCGCGAGTGCGAGGAAGGCGAAGTGCGTCAGTGCGCTCAACCCACTTACCGAGCGGAGGAACTGCGGATCGGCGCATTCCAACACCAACGGCCGGAAAAGCAGGGCGAGGATCAGCACGGTGATGCTCGCAATGGAGCACAGCAAGATCAGAGCCGCATCGTCGAGCGCCAAGACCGTGCCGAAGAGGACATGCATCAAATCGACATTGCTGCCGCGCATCGAGACGATGAGCACGCCCGCCGCGAGCGAGATCAGGTAGAAAGCGGCGAGCGAGGCGTCTTCGCGCAACGGCGTCGCACGGGAGACAAAACCCGAAAAGAGCGCCACGGCCATCCCGGCGATCAGCCCGCCGATCGTCATCGCCGTGAGCGAAAGCCCCGCGATCAGATAGCCGACCGCTGCACCCGGCAGGATGGCATGTGCCATGGCATCGCCCGTAAGGCTCATCCGGCGCAGCATCAGGAACACGCCTACGGGCGTCGCGCCGACTGAGATCGCGATGCACCCGATCAGCGCCCGGCGCATGAAGCCATAGGCGGCGAAGGGCTCAAACAGCAGGTCCCAGATCACGCGGCACCCCTGATGCAGGTATGGGGCGGCCCCGCGCAGGCCTCGCACATCTGACGGGCGCGAAAGTGGTTCTCGGCAGTCATCACTTTCGCTGTCGGACCATGGGCCACGAGTTCCCGCGCAAGCATCAGCGTATCCGGGAAGTGCTCGCGCACCGTGTCCTGATCGTGCAGCACCGCGAGCACCGTCCGCCCCTCGTCGTGCCAGCGGCGCACGATCCGAAGGAGATCGACCAATGTCGCGCTGTCGATGGCGGCGAAGGGTTCGTCGAGAAGGACGAGCGGTGCCTCCTGCAGCAGCAGCCGCGCGAACAGCGTGCGCTGCATCTGTCCGCCAGAGAGCGTCTCGATCGGTCGCGACTCGAGCCCCGTGAGCCCGACAGCCGCAATCGCCTCGCTGACCCGAACGCGATGGCGCCGGCCGAGCCAACCGAAGGCGCCGACCTCGCGCCAAAGGCCCATGGAAACGAGGTCTATGACAGTGATCGGGAAGGACCGGTCGATATCCGAATGCTGCGGCAGATAGGCGATGTCGTCGCCGCCGGCCTTCGTCCGTTTCACCCTACCCTGAAGCGGCGGCAGGATCCCGCTCACCCCCTTCAGCAGTGTCGATTTACCAGCCCCGTTCGGCCCGACCACGGCGGTCAGGCTGCCCTCTCCGATCTCGGCCTGCAGGTTTTGCACCGCCGGGGTCTGACCATAGCCAAGGCTCAGATCCTCGAACACCAAGACAGAGGTCATAGCGCCCCCGGCGTCGAGGTCGCCCAGAAGAAGCCTGCCCACAGCACGGCGATCAGCAGCGCTGCAACCACAAGCCTCGACCCAGCGCCGAGGAGTAGGATGCTGCTATCGCTCAACCAGCGGGTCTGCGATCTCATGCCGTAGACCCGCCCCGATGGCAGGCAGCGCACTGCCCGTGAAGCTCCACAACGTGCCGAAGAGCCGAAAAGCCGGACCGGCCGGCAACCTTCGAGAGCTCCGCCAGAACATCCGGCGCAACGCTTTCCTCAACGACACCGCATTCGTCGCAGATCGACAGGATCGCCCCGTGCTGGGTCCCGCGGTGCTGGCAGGCGATGAACGCGTTGAGGGACTCAAGACGCAAAATCTCACCGCGTTCTCTGAGAGCCGACAGCGCACGATAGATCGTCGGCGGTGAGATGTTCGGATGGCTATGGCGAAGCTCACCAAGAACCTCGTAGGCGGTCAGCGGGCCGCCGCGTTGGCGCAGAACGGAGAGCACATCAGCCTGCCACTTTTTCCCGCGCTCACCCATCCACCTTCTCCCAGCTTGTGTGCTGCTCTACGTTACAGTGTAACGCGGCGCAAGACACCCAACTTTGAGGCGCAGCAATCCTCGGGACACCCCAAGAATGGCCCTGCCCTCGTAAGCCTTAGTCAGGCTCTTGCGATGTTCCGGCGCGGCTCCGGATGGCGGGTAAAAGTCCACGCGGATAGTGGAATGGCGTGGCAGAACCGGGGGCGCGAGCAGAGCGGCAGAGGCGAGCACCTAGTGGTTCGACCGGAGCGGAGCGAACCCACGCGTGTCATCCTCGGGCTTGACCCGGGGATCCAGGAAACCTCTACTTTTGAAAAGCTTAGAGAACCCTGGATTGCCGGATCAAGCCCGGCAATGACGGTATCAAATGTCTCGGTCAGACCACTAGATGCGGGCTGAGGGGTCGAGCAGCGCATGCTCTTCGGCATCTTCCGCCTCGTCCAAACCGGCCACGATGCCCGCCCAGATGAGGCAGTCTTCGGCGAAGGCGCGCGAGACATCGTCGAAGCGCTGCCCGAAACCCTCACCGAGAGGGATCGCGGCGAAAGCTGCCAACTCGTTCGATCCAGGACGCAGACCGATCGTCACCGAGCGCGTCTTGTCCCAGAGATGGGCGCCCTCCAACACCTTTCGGTAGACTGCCAACGGGTCCTCTGGCGCACCGAGCACCGCATATAGAATGGCGAGATTGCCAGGTTCTGGCACATGGCTGATCGTCGCCTCGACACCGCTGACATGAACCAGATCGGCCATGCCATCGGCATCGAGACCGGCGCCCTCAAGGAGCGTCCAGTCATCCGGCAATACCAAGAGGATGTCCTCGATGTCTTGTCGGCTCACACCATCCTCCAAACAGTGTCGGGCGCGTGGACAGCCGTAGCCGCGTCGCGGAAGGGGTCAACGCTCTCCTCCTGCTCCAAGACCTCGCCATCGATCGTGCGGCTCCAGCCACTTTCATAGAAGGTGTCGATGACGATCAGACGCTCCCCCGACGCAATCGGTCGGTCGATCAGCTCACCGATATGCGCGAGCGTCTTGGAGATCTCGACCAAATCATCGTCGGTATCGTCAAAGGCACCCTCGCACGGTTTCTGAAGGATGCATGTCAGACCATCGAGGTTGAGAATGTAATGAAACGCCCATGAGTTCAGCCCGAACCCGTCAATAGCGATGATCAAGAAATTGTCGCCGGGCTCATCCACGCGGGGCACAATTTCTCGAGCGATCTCGGACGGTGCCATCGGAGGTTCGAACGTCGCAAAGCACCAGTCCCCATAAGCTCGTAGTGTAACCTCGAACTCCTTTGGGATCGGAGGGGCTGCGACACCCTGTTGGCCAAGACGCCATGCAACGCCGAGAGCATCGATCACAGACGCCGCCGGATCGGCTGCCGCGTTATGCTCAGACATCGCGCTCTAACCGCGCTTGATCGTACTTTTGGATGTCCTTCTCGGTTGTACCTAAGAACATGTAGAGGGGAAAGTTGCGCATTGGCTTATAGATATTGTCACCCCTGTGATTCTCACCATTGAATCTGAAACTATACCCGGTGTTCTTGATCCGCGCCTGACGTGCGTCCAGCGTGTCGGGCATCGCTTCGGTCTCGGGACTGTTGTACTTTTGCGGGTCGCTTGCACCCTTGTTGATCCGGTCCTGCGGGTGCTTCTCGAAATGCTCTTTGATGCGCCTGACACGATTGCGCATGGCGGTGTATTCTTTTCTCGTCGTGTGCGGACGAAGTTTCTGTAGCGACTCGAAGCTTCTCAGATCTTCATAAAGCTTCGTCACCCGCTCCAAATCACCGGCGGTGTGCCACGCCGGCAGTCCGTAGTTATGCGCCCGAAGCGGAACGTCGATGACTGGATGTCGATAGCCTGGCTGGGGTTTGTCAGGCGCCAACGCGTAATACAGGATCCTCCGGGTGATCTGATCGACTTTCTTTTCAGGGGCCATTGAATTATCGAGGTCGAAATACCCTATCTCGACCTTCAATTGTTTGATCTCATCATCCTTCATTGCCGCCAAATCATGATGTGTGAGTGAGTTCGCATTCTCTGTATCATCAGGTCGAAAATACCTAATTTTGATATTCCCGCGATGGCAGTCTGGATTATTGATCGCCGTATTGAAAATCTGGGAGTCTTTTACAGCATCGAGTAGATTGATGTTCTTCGAGAGAGCCGACGTCACCCGTTGCCTCTCCTCCACGCCATAGTCTTCAGCAATCTCTCTCATCATCTTGCCGGGCGCCATGCCATCTTCATACGGCATTGCAAGATGGAGCCGGCCCTCAAAGGTGACCGTCTGTGGCTCTCCGACAGAGCCGCTCTTTAGCGCACTCGCCACATGATGTCCGACGGCCTGTTTATTCACGATGCCGACTTGCTTGCCCGTCCCTCCCATCTTCTGCACAGATGGGCTCGTGTTGATGTTGGAATCCAAAAGCTTTAGTGCAAAGTCGCCTTTGATATGCGTACCATCAGGTCTTTCAAAGTCGATATGTGCCTTTTTGACTTTATTAAAGCTACCTTTACCAAGAAACTCTATCGACTCTTTGTCGACTGCGCTCTCAGGGATTGAATTCTTGAGGTGCTGTCCGATCCCCTCACCACCACGAATTGCATCGAGGGCGACACTTGTCTTGATGGACTCACCGTTCGATCCGGCCAAAGTCTCACGAAGGACTTCGTCACCACCATCGCGATAGGTTTCGGTCAGGCGCGTGCGAAGGTTTTGGATCCGCGTCCCCTCATCGATCATCTGACGATTGAGGGAGTAGGCGCCCCCCTCCGTCTTCAAAACCTTGCCCTTCGTGTCGCTGGAGACCGTGTTGAGCAGCGCCTTCATGCGATCGATCGTTTCGAAACGCCCAGTGCTCTTGATGGCCCGACGGAAGAAATCCGGCGCCCGAGACTTCTTGATAAAATTTCGTCGTTGATCTGCACTCATTAGGGCGCGCTGTAGTTCCGGCTTGAGTTCGGACTGCAGGTACTCGATCTCCCGCGCCTTTGCCTCCAATGTATCCAGATGCTCTCGCAGTTCGGGCATCGTCGAGGGCAGGGGAAGATCCCTCATCTCAAGATATTCGTCTTCGGCACGGACCAAGTTCTCAAGCCGCTTCCGCACCTGATCGACTGATGATTTTAATTTCTTCGCTGAGTCGATTTCGTCGTTTAACCCGCCGATGGTCCGCCGGCTTTTGAACACCAGCGCGCACCAAGATTCTTTACTCGCAACAGCTTCATCTTTTCGCGCTTCTTTTCGGTCGATCCGGGCTTGAATCGTCGACGATACCTTCTTCAGGCTATCGGTAATCTCAGAGTAATCGCGCCCCGACTTCCGAAACATGGGCGTGCTCGCATAAAGGCACACCGGATCGTCGCTAGGCTGGAGATGTTCGTTCGCCCTGAGGATCGAGCTATGGGTTCGCTCACGCGCGGCGTTTGCCTGCGAAGGGACGGCGCGACCGGCATTCTCCGGGCGTGGCTCGAAGATGTTACGCAGCATCTCCTGGTTCGGCGGAGAGCCCGGGATATTGGTAAAACGCTCGGTCAACCGCTCATCTCCGCAAAGTTCTACTGTCTAAGCGCGACAGTAAACACTGGCCTCCAAGTTTTACGCCCAAAGATCGGATGTGCCATCCGATCTTCAAAGCCATCGACCAGCGCGATCGATTATCCCTCAAAGGCGTCATCAGACGTTAAAGATCTGAGGCTTGAAACTGTCTGCGTCGCTGATCGCTTCGTTGTCCTGCACATCGTCGGCAGCGGACATGGCCTGCGGGTCGACCGAAACGCTGATCGCATCCTCCTCCTGGTCATCGTCCAAATCCATCACGATGTCCGGCGCCTCGTTGCCGGCCGGCACAACATTGTATTCGATCGAGACATCGGTGAATTCTACTTGCTCGCCGATCGGTTTGTTCGTGTCGACCGTAGCGCGCACAGTGTATGTCGCAGTACTTTCACTCGGATCGAGGTAGAATACATCTAGATCTCTGTCCTCAGAGTTCGATTTCACATTATACGCGGATCTGAGGGCGACATCGTTCTCGAATTCAACGACAAACTTCCCACGCACCGTCTCCGGGAAAGGATCGTCCTCGCTTTGCTCCTGAAATTGGGAGATGCGGATCGTCTGACCGCGCAGTTCCCGTGCTCGGTTCATATTTTCCTTATGGTCCATGAAGAAGAGATCAGTGGGCCGTAGGTTTGCATCGTTGGTGTGGTGGATGTTGCACATGTTGATCGCCTCAGCACCGAGTTCCTGCGACGCGATCCTCGTAACAGAAGCCAATTCTTGGCTTGTCATATCGGTAGTCAAGCCGAGATGCTCGCCGACGCGACGTTGAATTTCAGCCTCGTCTTGAAGTGTCGAGATTTCGCTCGGCAACGGCCTCCCGTTGACGAAGATGTTGCCCTCGGCGCGCACATCTTTTGCAAGTTTGCTGCTGATCGGCTCGCTCTGGATTGTTTCCTGATTGTCGGCCATCGACTGGTTGGCAGACGCGCTCATGGCGTTGAGCGCCGCTTGATGAAATTCGATCCGGTGGGTCTTGCCGTCCGGCTTCAGGCCATAGGGCGGGAAGCTCGGCGGGTTTTCGCCATAGTTAACCGCCGCCGCTCTGCACTCCGGGAACATCTTATCGACCGCACGGTCGACCTCTTTCTGCGATGTCGGCATCGCGCCAACCTTCGTTAGCTCGATCCCGAATTGCTGGTTCGCGAATTGGATCGCCTGACCTTCGGCGTAGTTGGCGCCCGTGATGGCCTTCACCATCGGGCCCGCGACCCGCGAATGCAGATCCTTCACCAGCGCGAGCTGCTTGGCCGCCGCCTTGTCCGCAGTCGCCATTGCACTCTCGAACTTTCCATGTCGTGCCTTGTCGCGCCAATGCAACTTGTCAGCAGGCTTGAACGCTTCCTTCGTTGCCTGAGAAGCCATTCTCGGCGGCACGCCTAGTTCTCGCAGCGCATCGTAATGCGCCGTTACCTTCTGTTGGATCTCGGTCTGCGCATCGATGATGCTGTCGCAGAGCTGCTCAGCATCTTCGAGATAATCCACCGCACGATCAAGATTACCTTTCAGACCCGGGCTCAGTTCCTCGCAAGTCTTGAAGACGTCATCGGCAACGACCTTTGCATTCTGCTCGGTTGTACCGGGGAAGTTCGCAACGAGCTTTTCTGCGAACTCGGCCTTCGCCCCTTCTACATTTTCATCGAACCGCTGAGCGCCGAGAGGATCGCCACCCTCGGTCGCTACGAGTCCGCGGCCGACCACATTGTCGGCGGCAAAGCGGTCAAACTTCTGTTCGTTGAACTTGGCCGAGTAATCGCGGAGATCACGCATGTCATTTAGCAGAGAAACCGTTTCAGAATGCGGAATTTTCTTGGCCTCGTTACGCATCTTCTCCAATTCTTTGAGGCCAGCTTTGCGAACGGCGGGGTCCGGATCGTCGAGCTTCCGCATGGATCGACGGTAGTCTCTCAGATACGTCTGGTTGAAATTGAGAAGCTTCGTCTCGATCCTGTCACCGCGGGCATCCACGCCGACCAGGTTCACCACGCGTTTCGCGCCTTCACTTTGATAGTTGTGGACGATCGCCGCTAATTCGAAGTCGGTGAAACCCGCCTTATCCTCGGGCAGCAGATTTCCGTCCTGAATGTCGGCGTCAATCGCCTCGAGCTTAGGCGAAGACCATTCCAAGAAGTCGAGATAGGCGAGAGACGCTTCACCCTCCTTTTTGTTCAGCCATTCGCGGTAGGCCGACCGCAACTCCGGGCTGCCGTCGCGGGTGGTGATCCGGGTGCAATATTCCCGTAGCGACTCGCCCTGGCGGCGTGCCTGCCTGCCCTTCGCCGTACCATCTCTGATCGCAGCATGCTCTTCCTTCACGGTCTTCAGCCGCGAATGGGCGATCTTCTGATCCTTGATCATGCGGTGGACGTCGCGTTCCGCTACGTTCTTCGGCCCGGCGAGTGCTGGGCGGTGTTGAGGATCCAAGGGGTCGATCGGGCCAGCTTCCTCGCGCTGTTGCGGGCGCCATCCCTGCTTTTCCTGCACATCGATGCACCAGTAGAGCTTCGGCATATCCGCCTGCGCGTTCTCACGCCGGGCTTTGTTCATCCGGTGCGCATGGCCGAGCGTGACGGTGTTCACGAGGAGCCATGCAAAGACGTTCTTGTCGCTGGCCAGCCCCCGATTCAGCACCCGAGCCGGCTTCGGCAGATTATGCGTGGCCTGCATATGCGCCCGGCCGAGAGCACGGGTGTTCTTGGCATGCTGGCCTGCGCCGACCATCCCCATCTCGTCCTTCGTCATGCCCGTGTAGAACTTGCGCCCATAAGTCTTGGAGCAATAGCCGAGGATGCCGCCGGTGCAGACATTGGCGAGTGTGTACCACTTCGGATGATAGTCCTTGTCGCCCGAAGCGCCGAGACCGCGGTGCTCGCGCAGCTCCTTCGAGACGTCTTCGCTATTCGCAATTGCCTTGGCACCACGCTCCATCCTCTTGGGGTAGGAGCGGTTGACGGTCATGTGGTTGATGACTTCGCTGCGGATCTCGGTGGTCATGGAGGACGCCTTTCTTGCGCGTTCTAGGCCATCGTGCCGGAGGGCGGGATCGCGGCGGGTTCCGGCCCACCACGGTCGCTCTCGGGCTCCTCGGTTTCAGGAAGGGCCGCGCCGTCGAAGATCTCTTCGATCCGCGCGTACCAAGCCTCGGTAAGTTGAGCGATGTTGAGATAGACGCGGGTGAGCGTCTCGACCGTCAGGTTTGCGACCGGCAGGCTCGTCATCAGCAACGCAAAGCGCCCATCCGGCGAGATGGCCAGCGTGGCGCCCAGTGTCTCACGCCAGAAGAAGTTCGCCCTGAGCATCTCCTCGAACAGCATCTCGCGACGCTCAGGAACGATCGCGGCAATCGAGGTGTAGATGACGAGCGCGCCTTCTTCTTCGACATGCTCGAAGGTGAAGACGGTTTCCTTCTCGGTGAGGATCGAGGCGTAACCAGTCTCGTCGAGCCGAAGGTCGGGAAGCTCGATTGCCGCCCCAAACTCGCCGAAAACGATGTTCACCTCTTCAAGCGTCATGGCCTGTCCTCTGATTGGAGCTCTCTCGCACTATACAATATGCTCGACGCAGCCGTTCTACCCGGACGAGAACTGGACGATCTTCAGCGATGAGGCTCGCGTCCGCCAAAAAGCGCAAGACCCGTCTACCTTTCGGCAAACGGGCCCCGGTTGCGCTCCTCAAGGCAACAACAGGGGGGCGCCTTCGGCGGCGCCCCTGATTAATCACTGCTTTTCGTCCGCTCCGGCAGGCGTATCGCCATCTTCCACCCGGCGTTGACCGTAAATGTCGTCGTCAGGCGTTTCCGGCATGGCGATCTGCGGATCGTCGTCGTTGTCGTCGTTCTCAGGGTCATCGACCTCATCGAGCTGGTTGTCGAACCGTGTCAGGTCCAGGTCGTCGCTCGCGTTCGAGTCGTTCTCGTACATGTCGTCATGCTTGAAGACCGGTGGAGCGAGGTTCCCACCCGGCGTCGGTCCCGCGGGGGTGTCGAGGCCCGGAGTCACACCCCCGGGATCGTTCAGCGCGTTCTGCTGAAGCTGTCCGATCGTCTCCTCCTGACCGTAATTTTGTTCCGAACCCGCGACCGGGAACTCGTCGGCGCCCATGCCCCATACATCGTCATCCAAGTCGTCGTCGCCGCCGATCTCAAAGCTCGCGTTGGAGCCGTTGTCATGATCGTCGTCACCCATCGGCGTGACATAGTCGACCTCGACTTCGTCGAGCGGGATCTCATCGTTAGCCGCATCGTAGTTATCGTTCTGGTCGCCTTCATCGTCATAATGGACATCCGAAGGGTTCATCGCAGCGTTATCGTCTTCTGCTTCCTCCTCCTGGACCATGTCCGGGTGGGCCATCACGTCGTCCTGCAAAGGAACGGGAACGACGATGTCCTGCGCCGGCATGGGCTGCTGTACCGGATAGACCGGGAACTGCAGGACACCGCCGCCGCCCATGTTCTGCACCGGGGCCATGGCGCCGCCAGCCGGAGCCTGCATCATCTCTTCTTGGAAGAGCTGAACACTTTCCTGGCGTGCCGCGGCATCGCGTGGGTTGAGTGCTCTATCATCGATCATGCCGAACGAGTTCTGGCGTTGCGCGACAACACGAGCGACCTCGAGCTTCATCTGCTGCAACTCGCGGCGCTGTGCGATGAGCTGCGTCTCAACCTTGCCAGGATTGGCGTCTCGGTCACTCGTCCAATTCTTCGTCCATGTGAGGCCGTAGTTCTTACCCGAGCGTCGTCCGGTCGTTAGGCGATGCTGCTGCAGCGCGTAGTCGTTGCTGATAAGGGCCTTGTCGATCTCTTTTGCGAGCTCCTGAAGAGGCTTGTTCGCCGCGCGACGCAGCTCAGGATCGTTGCGTTGCCTGGCCTCCTGTACGCGCGCCCGCCGGTCGAAACCGGTGTCGACCTGCAGCGCCTGGAGCTTCGTCGAAACCCTTGCAAGGCGCGCGTTGTAGTTGCGCATGGTCGTTTGGAAGTCGCGAAGCCTCGCATTGACCACGTCTTCGTTCCGCGCCCCGCTGCGCTTCTGCTTCAGAGAAATGCCGTCCACGTTGACGGGTGTCGCGATGAACCTCGGATCGTATGTGTGGAGATGGCTTGCGCCCACCAAGACTGCGGGAATGGCCGGCAGCAGATTAGCATGCGTCGGGTCCACCCTCTTGGACGGATGCATGGCCGAAGACATCATGTCGTGAATTCGAGCTGCCTGGACCATCATGTTTTGCCCCATGTGGACAGCCTGCGGGTTGTCCTTCATGCGGGTAAGCTGTTTCGCCATAAAGGTCAGATTGGCCATGCATTGGCGGCTCTGCGTCCAAACACTATTGAAATCATGCTGATCGCCGTGATCCAAGTATTGCTCGAAATCCTTCATGAACCCGTTGGTTTGATGAGTGATCTGCCGCATACCGTTGTTTAGGTGCCCGAGTTGAGGGTCACCTTTGTGTTCTTGGGCGAACCATCCGAGTGCGATATTGGCGTCGCCGGCCTGCTTCTTGAAGTGAGAGAACTTCTGGCGAGCATCCATCCGCTGACCGCAGGCCGCGAGCGTCACATGGCGCTTGGCCGTCTCAGCCGGCACTCCGAGGTTCGTTAGCTTCGCCCTCATCAGCGACTTCGCCGCACCCATATTCTGCGCGCAGAGCCCGGCATGAATATCGTCGCCAATCTCATTGAACACTTCGCCGAGGAGCTGGTTGACTTCTTGCGAAACACGCGCCGGATCGTTCTGAAGCTCCGGAAACGCCGATACCAGCGCCCGCGACGCTTCTTCATGCAGGGCCCCGGCGAGCAGGTTCTTGTCGGCCACCACATGCCGCCACGCCCGCAGTCGATTGACGGCGACCGGGTTCCTGTCCTGCTGGATGGCATCGCCGAGCAGCTTCGAGATCTCTTGGACCTCCGCATGCTTCGATGGATCGCTCAGGCCCCTCTGGAGTTCCTCGTCCAGCACCTGCTTCAACTCCGCATCGAAGAGGTGCAGCATCTGTTTGTCGAGCGGGCCGAAGAAACCGTCGTTGTTCCTGGCGATCCGCTCGAGAACGGCTTGGCCCAACGGCTTCCCATCGACGATGATGGGGATTTCTGCGTTCAGCTTGTCGCGATAGCACTGGTAGCCTCTGGTGTAGGACTGAGCGCGGGTCTCCTTGTCACCCCAGAGCCAATTCCGAACGCCGTCCTTTACCTTGGCATAGCCATGCTCGTTGACGCGGAAGCCGTCACTTTCGCGGTGCTTTTCCCTGAACGCGTCGTGAAGATCCTGACGCATGTCGAAGAAGCTGCCCGAAGTATTGATCCTGGTCTCGTTCATGGCCCGTCCTCCCCTTAAGCGGCGTCAGGCGCGGATTGCGCTATTGTTGCCCGGGATGACCGGGCCGTCTTCCTGAGGCGGATCGATCTTCCAGCCCACCGCAACGAGGCTGCGGATCATGCGGGCGTTCTCGGCAACGTCCTTGACCACAGTTTCGAGATGGCCGGCATCGAGGTCGTGCAGCAGCACATCGTCGATCATGGTCAGCGTGCCGTCGGCGGCGTCGAGGGCAAAGCGCGCCCCGCCCGTGTCCGGCCAGAAGCCATTGATCTCGAGAAGCCTTGCGTAAGTCTCCAGCCGGCGGTCCTCCGGCGGCTGCCCGACCCTCGCAGTCACGAAGAGCTTCCCGGCTTGCGGGGAAAGATCGAAGACAATCGTCTCGGCATCCGCACTGTCGAGCGCGATAGCCCAACTCTGAATAGCGTCGAACGCGACCAGGTCTGCTGCGCCGATCGACCGGGCGACCTCAAGAAGCATCCGGGACACGTCGTCGAAAGAGGGGGTCATGCGGGCTCTCCAGAATTCATGGCTATCCCTTCGAGTATCGGGACAAAGGCCGCCGCGATCCAGAAGTCGATGCCGTCCAGTTCGGACGAAAGAACGACGATCGCGAAGATCTCAGCCGATCTGGATACGCGCGTCGGGGTAGCGGACGCGTCCCGCTGTTCGGGTCGCGAGGAAAAAACCGATGGTGAGCGGGCCAACGCGCCCGATAAACATTTCGACCATCAGGATAATTCGCCCGATCCAGTCCAGTTCTGCGGTGAGCCCATGGGTCAGGCCCACTGTCGCAAATGCCGACACCACCTCGAATGCAAGGTCCAGGAAATCCAGATGGTCGTGCGTCACCGTCAACGCGAAGATCCCGAGGATCACTACCATAAAGCTCAAGGTGACAATCGCCATCACCTTAAAGATCTCGGAGATCCCGATCGCGCGTCGGAAGGCGATCACATTGGTGCGGCGCTGCAGGAACGCCATCGTCACGAGCAAAAGGACCACGAAGGTCGTGACCTTGATGCCGCCTGCCGTCGATGCGCTCCCACCGCCGACAGCCATCAGGCACATCATCACAACGACGGTTGAATCGCGAAGGTGATCGATCTCCAGCGTGTTGAAACCGGCGGTGCGCGGCGTCACTGCTTGGAACCAACTCGCCAGCAGCTTGTCCCCAGTGCTCTCGAGCCCAGCGAGACTGCGCGGGTTCGACCATTCGAGAAGGGCGAAGAGAACGAAGGCGAAGACGATAAGACCCGCCGACCCCGTCAGCATCAGCTTGGTGTGGAGGCTGAAAGATCGCCACCGGCGCGTCCGCCAAACATCGACGATCACAGTGTAGCCGAGCCCGCCCAGGATAAAGAGCGTGGGGATGATCAGGTTGATCCGCCAATCCCCGACCCATGGCGTCAGACCATCCGGTCCAAGCGAGAACCCCGCATTGTTGAAAGCTGAGACCGCGTGAAAGACCGACCACCAGAGCCCTTCGGCCCAGCCAAGCTGGGGAACGAAGACGGTGGCGAGCAGCATCGCACCAATCGCTTCGACCAAGAGAGCGATCGCCATGATGCGCCGAGCGAGATCGAAGAGGTTGCGCAACGAGTCCTGGTTCAAATCCTCCCGCAGGAATTGTCGCCCAGTGAGGCCCATCGAAACGCCGAGGACCGACAGGATGATGACCGCGAAGCTCATGAACCCGATGCCGCCGATCTGCACCAGCGCCGCGATGACCCCCTGACCGAACGGTGAGAACGCCGTCCCCACGTCGACGACGGTCAAGCCCGTGACGGTGACGGCAGAGGTCGCAACGAAAAGCACATCGTGAAAGCTCGCCCCAGCGGCTTGCGAGATCGGCAGCATGAGGAGCGCGCTCCCCGTCATGATCAGCCCGGCATAGATCAGCGCAAGGAAGAGTGGCGGCGGGATCCTAAACCCGGGCGAACCTGCCCCACGGCCCCGCCGATCTGCCATCAGAGCGAATGAACCAACGACTGCAGATCCTCTCGCGCACCGAAGAGGAGGACCCGGTCACCGGCTTCGAGGGGGCGGGATCCACCGTCCTCGGTCATGTCTCCGCCCCGAATGACCCCTAGGCAGCGGACGGAGCGATGTGCCCGACCAAACGCATCGTTCACGACCTTGCCCGCCAGCCGCTCATCCGCTCGAAGCACATAGACAAAGCCCCCGTCCCCGGCGTCGACAAAGTCGAGTACCGCCGGCGTATGCAGCTGCTGCGCGACATGAAGCCCGATCTCATTCTCGGGTTCGACGACACGGTCGGCGCCCAGGGTCTGGAGGATCATCTGATGGCTTTGGGTACGCGCGCGCACCCACACTTCCCGCATACCCAACTTCTTCGCAGTGATCGTGCTCAGAATAGTCGCCTCAAAATCTTCGCCGAGCGCAACGACGCAAACATCGTAGCCATCGAGCCCGGCTTCGATCAAAGCATCGACGTCGCGCGCATTCGCGATGACACAGGTTTCAAGCGTGCTCGCCAACCGCGAGACGACAGCCGGATCGGCATCGATACCCAGCACACGATTGCCGAACCGAGAGAGCTCGCTCGCCACCGCAGCGCCGTACCGGCCAAGCCCGATCACAGCGAATGATCTTGTTTTGGAGGACCGCGTACGCACCGCCCGTTGATCCAGTCTTCGTCGCAGCAGAATTGCCCATGACTAGCCTAGCGACCGCAATGCGGCGCCGGAAGTCACAGAATACGCTCGTTGCCATCTACGCTGCGGATATGGGGATGAGCCGGATCATCCAGCAGCTTGCGCAGCAGCCAGACCTGCCCGGCGACCGGTTCGCCGCCTTGCTGGCGCAGCTCAGCATACTGAAAATCGGCGATCTCCAACCCGGCACGCTCAGCGACCATGCGAACATACCGCGTCGTGTGCGCATAGCGACCGGAGCGGCCCAGTTTCCAGCCAGTGCTCGTGTCGGTCTCGCCAAGATCCTCAAGCGTGAAAGCTGCCATAGCGCCTGGCTTCAGCGCCGTTGCGATGGCCGAAATCGGGCCTGAGAGCGTGCCCGAATACACAAGGACATCCGCCGCCAGAATAAGATCGGCGGCGTCCGGGTTTGCGTTCAGATAAAGGTTGAAGTCAGCGGCGATGAGATCGTCGTAGCAGGCCTTCTTCTCGGCCTCCGCCAACATGTCGGGCGAGAGATCGACACCGATCAGGCGCGTGCAGAAGGGTGCGAAGAGCGGTCCGCAAAGCCCCGTGCCGCAGCCAACATCGATGGCGCGCGAGAAACGTCCATCGTGGTTCTGCATGATAATCTGCATCAGGAGATTGGGCGCCACATAGTGCAGCTCCATCAGCAGATGCTCGTCGAAATGCGATGCATAGGCCCCGAACAGCGCGCGCACATAAGAATGCCCTGCCCGCTCCGGACGCAGACCAAGACGTGCCAGCAGGAGATGCCCGTTCTCGGCGAGAAAGACACCACCTGCGAGAACCAAGAACACCACCCCCAGCAGCATGAAGGGGTATAGCTCGCCAAGCTCGACGCTGATGGCTGTGACAATCACGACCGAGAGGATGACAAGGACGGCGGTGCTAACCCGCAAGTCGTGCTCCCTCGCATTCTACGCCGATATCGTCCGGTATCGGTCCGAGCGTCGCCTTCACCGCCCGCGGCTTTAGGCTTACATTCGCCCCGTGAGCTTGCAAGGCCGGGCCATCCCCCGCGGGGCCCGGGCTGGCGGCGTCTGCGGATCGGGTATTTGGGCCTGGCAGGGCTTTCCCCGATCCTGGGCGATCGTTTTGGGAGGGCAGCATGCCGCGGTCCAACAGTGTCGGCGCGCCACCGGGACCGCTCCCCGAGGTGCAGCAGCAGCGGCTTCGAGCATCAAGCACACCGCAGCCCGCACTCCCGTCCCTCGTGCCATCGGCCGCTTCGGCGCCGCCCCGACAGGTTCGGGCACCCATCAACCGCGCGCCGCGCCTCACGCAAAGCGCCTACCGGGCCGCCCTTCAGAACCATGAGACATCGTCTCGCCAAAACACCATCGACCGGGTGATCCGGGAGGACCGCACCACCAACCTCCGCCATGCCGTCGACCGCATGGCGACCAAGAAGAACGTGGGCTGGTACGCCGCCTGGCGCGCGAAGGCCGACCGGCACTGGATGCGCGACGACTATCGGAGCGGGGAATGGGACGGCAAGCAGATTGCATCGGGCGGCGCTGGCTCTGCCGCGAAATACGGTCTCAAAGGTGCCGCGGCCGACCGACGGCGACCGGGCGCAAGCCACGTGCAGCGGGCGATGCTCTTGCACGTCTCGGACGGGCCGAACGGGCCATCGGATGCTCGAGTTGCAGCAACGGACAGGCTTGCGGCCATCGCCACCAGGATCGATCCGTCCTCCCCCGATCAGAAGGCGTGGCGCGCCGACCGGGCGCCCACGCGCTGGGATGCGCCCGCGGCGTTCCTTCTCCAGACACGGGGCGACATGCATCGCCTACGGTCCGCTATCAAGGACAATCTGATCATCGCCAACCTGCAACTCGACGCGCTCCGCGCCGCCAGGGACACCGGACACATCGCCTCCGATGCTCACGCCACCTACGCGGCCAGTCTTGAGAGCGTCATCTCGGACCTCTCAGCGGCGGACGATACCATCAGCACAGCGATGATCGCGTGCGATCGGCTCTTGGCCGGCGACGAGGTCGCGCAGCTTTCCGATCCAGGCAGCGCGCGTCCTTCTGAAGAAGCGGCCAAGAGACGGCAGTTTCTCTGCCGCGAGATTCGCGCGTCGTTCGGCGTCGCCATTCCGGACGCCGGCGATGACGCCGACGCGGCCGCGGTAGACGGCGCAAAGGTTGATCTCGGCGCGATGGCCGACCGGTTGGGCAGGTCATCGGCTCAACTACGTCAACTCGTCTCGGACGGGCAGGAGCCTGCAGAGGTGCGCGGGGTCATTAACGGCATGCGCGCCGCCAACGCAGCCGCCGCCTCAGCGGACAGCGCAGACTACGCTCATGGTGTAAAACGCCATGTACTCTCAGGCCTGCAACGGGCAGAGCGAGCGGATCGTGGACGGAAGGCCGGCAGCATCACGCCACAGCCGGAGATCGCTCTTTTCGCGGAAGCCGACGCATTCGGCATGGCCGGCCATTACGAGAATCGGTGTCGGGAGCTCCTTGGTCTCCACACGATTGCCCTTCGGGACCGGCTCGCCCGGGGAGCGCTGCACAACACCGATCTTCAGGACACGAAGTGCGGCGACCGCTCCCTAGGAGAGCACCTCGACGGCATGACACTGACCGCGAAGAAGATCGCACTCCGCCGAATGCGGGAGGATATCGATCGTCAAACGGCTGATCTCAAAGATGAGGAGGAATTCCTACGCTATGATCTCCGGGTAGCCCAGCAGCGAAACGCGGCAATGCGGAAACAGGATCCGGGTGCGAAGGATCCCAACATCACGGAGATGTCTCGCCGCCTCGGCATGATCGAGCGTGAGCGCATCGACCTGCGCTCTGCGGAGGCGGCGTTGCGCACCAATGCGGCGCATGAGCAGATCGACCTCGCGAAGCTGCCTCCGCTCAAGGAACTCACCGATGCGTTTCAGCAGGATCTGAAAGCGGTCCAAAACACGATCTCGCCCCGTCTCAACGTGCAGCTTGACCGGAGCAGACGGCAAAAGCGCAACGCCGATGCCATCGCTTCGGAATTGGAGACCCTGCACGCCATCGCGACGGGCCTTCATGTCGAAGTTGCCAGCGTTCGGCGGGACGAAGATCTCGACGCGATGTCGCGCTCTCCTCAGTTCACGGCGCGAAGCGGCCGGACGCTGCGCGCATCGCGTGCCGAAGCGAAGACACTGCGCCAGGACTTGGAAGCAGAGGTGAAAGCCGGCAACTGGGAACGCAAGATCGGGCGGAAATGGCATCAGGTCGCCGCAGCCGGGCTGAAGAAGGTCTTCACGCTGTCCTTCACCAACAAGACCACGCCCGGCACAAAATCACTGTTTAAAAGCAACGCGCAATCGACCGGTTCGATCATTCTCGCCAAAAACGGTATGGCCGCGAACATCGTCGAGGCGATGGGCGAGGCGCGGGAAAGCGTCGAGGATCTCGCAGACGGTACCGGAGAGGGCGATGACGACAAGCCATCGCCCCTTCCGCCAGTGCCGCCCGCAGATCACGGCGCCTGGGAGCCGCCCGATGTCGAGAGCCTCGCAAGCGCCGAACACGACATCGAAGGTTTCGAGAAAGCGTCGAACATCGAGGCAAAGGCCGCAGAGGACGTCCACGCGAAAGAGATTGCCGTAGATGCGAGCGTCGGGATCGAGGCCTTCGCCGGATTTGTAACCTCAGGCCTCAAGCTGCGGGGCCACCTCACCGACATCAAACGCAAGAAGGCGGGCATCGAACTCGGCGAGGACCTCCTCGCTCGCCGAGAACGCCGGCTGGCGGGCATCTCCGACGACCGTCAGCGAAGCGAAGTTCGCAACAGCGAGCGCATCGCGCAGTTCGCCGCCGAGCGCCTGACCGATCAGAGCTTCGGCTCAGACATCATCAAAACCGGCATCTCGGCGCTCAGCATGGCGCGCTACGCCGACAAAGCGATCAAACCCGCCTATTCGGCCGCTCTTGCCAGCGCCGGCGCCGCGGGTGCCGCAAACCCTCTCCTTGGTGCCGCAACGAACGCGGTCGACATGGTCTTCGCTGCGCATGACGCAAAGAAGGCGTTCATCTCGACGAAGGCGATCAAGGAGGCTGCGACGGCGCACCGTGAGAGCTTCACGGCATTCATGGAGCAGAACGGTGTCGACCTGAAGAACTGCTACCACTTCTGGAGCGGGAAGCCGAACTGGCAGAAAATCGAAAACCGGATCGAGAAAGCGGGCCTGGACGAAAAGACCGCCAAACAAGTCAGAGCCGAGGTTCGCTCGCTCGCACAGACTGAAATGCTCGTCGAGCTGTCCGAGGACGGAAAGAAGCTGAAGCGCAAGCTCTGCCTCTTTGGCGCGAAGGCTGTGACGACAGGCGCCTACTCGACCACAGGCGGCCTGATCGTCGCTGGCGCCGCGGGCGGCATCACGATCCTCGGCCCGGTGGGCGGCGGTCTCGCCGCGGGCGTTGCCCTCACATTCTTTACCGGGGTTCAGATCGCCAAGAATGGTGAGAAGTACCGCGCCGCTGTGGGCCGTGAGGCGCTGGCCGGGGCCAGCAATCCAGCGCGCCTCGCCATGCTGCAAAAGGAGGCCGTGAAACGAGGCGTCGCCGGAGATCTTGAGGAGACGGCTCTGCATCTGGCCACCCTGCAGGACCCGACACTCAAAGCGGCCGAGATCGTGAGCCGCATCAAGCATGCGGCGCTGACCACCCCCCGCGCGGGCACGCCCGAGCACAACCTCCTACCGACGGAGGCAGAGAAACAGCGTCGCGCAGAGTACGAAGCCGAGATCGACAAGCGGACGGACGAGAAAAACGCGCTGAACGCCGAATGGCGCGCGCTCATGTATCCGGCCGAACGCGAGGCTTGGCAGGCAACGAACCCCAGAAAGGAGCCCCGCTCGGAGCGGGTTCTCGAAGCGGCAATGACCGATGCGCAGAACGCGCTCCACGATGCCGTTGCGAACCTCAAAGCACTGAATGGAGAACTCGCCGGCCGGATCGCGGCGTCCACCAAGGATGGCCAGCTCCTGTATGCCTCCGGACAGGTCCCTGCCGAAGTCCTCCTGGCCGTGGCCGAAGCGCCTGCGAGCCTCGACACAGCCTCGGCCGAGTTGTTGGCCGACATGATGTACTGACCCAATCGCCGAAGGAACGTGTGGATGCAGAGGCTAGTAGAGGTTGCAGGGGCCATCGCCGGGCAGCGCCCGACCCATCTCTCCGAAGACGGCGCGACGCTGACCATTGGCTTGGCGACCGACCGACTGGGGCGCGATCGGTGGCTCGTGGTCGAGAGCGTGCAGCCCGATGACGAGATGCCGCTAGAGTTGATGCAGTTCCGCCACCTCTATCCGATCGCACTCGGCAACCCAGAGACGGCGAGCGACCTTCTTAGAAGCCTCCTTCTCCTCAACCGCGTGGCGACCTTCGGCCATAGCGGTCTCTGTGAGGAAAGCACCTGCCTCTACTACGTCTTCACGTGTCCGAGGCCCTCGGATCTCAGCGCCGCACGGGACATCGTGGATCTCGTCGATGCGATCACAACTTGGCATGGTGACTTGCTGGGGCGTGTCTGCGCAGGGAATGCCGCCTTCTCGGATGTGATGGCGGATCTTGACGAGAAGGGTGCGCTGCCGCGCCCGATTGTGTATGGGGCTGGGGCGTCGTCACCGATGTAGCAAGATGCACCGTGGCCCCTGAAACACTCGAGATCTGGCTTAGTGCTTTCGGTGTGACCCAATTCACGGGCCGCGCCGACTTCACCTACCGGTCAGAAATCCCTGTCAGTGTCGAGCTGACCGAGGATGGCGAGGCGATCCATCTCGTTGCCGAAGTAGCCCGTCTGCCCGACCCGGATGATCCGGCGATGCTCCGTGCTCTTCTGATGCGGGCTCATCCCAGCGCCGAGGATGTGGGCTTTGCGCTGTCATTGGATCCCGCTGGCGAAGTGGTCGTCCTCTGGACCTCATGGGCTGCAGACGCGCTCGATGCGGAGGGGTTCTCGAGCCTCTTTTCTGTCTTTCTCGATGCGACCGTCGTGGTGCGTTCGGTGGTGGTTGCCGGCAGCTCGGACGGGCCATCGGATCAAGATCCCGGCACGACGCCGACGGGCCCAGTCTCGATACAGGTCTGACATCCGGCGCGCGGCCGTGCCTTGCCGCTCTCAGGACGGCATCTCGGGTGCCTTTGATCGAAGCGCCCGCTCAATCGCGGAAAGCTGGATGTCGAGGCTTGCATCCACAACGCCTGCGTCGGTCTCCAAGCGGCAATCGCCACGGCTGAGCCCAGCATCGCCGATCACTTCGAGATAGCCGACTTCCTTGTTGCCGCGCTGGATCTCGCCGATGCGCTCACGCGCGGCCTCGACATTGTCCGTTGAGACGCGGAGCGTGACGCGCTTCTCCGCTCCGACGGCGCGAAGGGCGGTCCGCGCCTGCCGAACGACGAGCTCACCGTCGTCGAACTCGCCCAAGATCTTCCGCAGGCAAAGGAGAACGGTCTCCGCCACCGCCCCTTCCGTGCGGCCGAGATAGTCGATCGAGCGGCCGACCATCTCAGTCATCTGCGCCGCGATCTCGGCCTTCCCCTCATCCGTACCTTGGGTGTAGCCGGCCGCCTTCTGCCGCTCGAACTCTGCTTTCGCCTCCTCCAGGACCGCATCCGCCTTGGCCCGCGTCTCGCGATCATAGGCCTCCGCGTCGAGGACCTGGGTCACCTCAGCCGCCTTTAGGATCCGGGTGCTGGCGTCGAGGACCGGGCGATCCTCGCTCAATCGAACAAAGCCGACCATTGCGTCACGATCTCCCTTAGCAAACGTCGCTCATATCCCGGCAAAGGGCGTTGAGGCTCCCCTGCCCGTTCGATCCACTCGGGTCGCAATACACTGGCGACCTCATGCGGCAGCTTCCAACCGACGCGCACCCCATAGGCCGGGTCGGCCATCGCCGCCGCGTCGAGAAGTTCCCGCGCGCCGACAGCGATAAGCCCGAACCGCGCCTCGGAGAAGCCGTCAGGCAGCTCTCGATCGCCCGGCACACCGAAAAGAGGCGCAGACTGCGTCGCAAACTCGATAACCTCCGGCCCGGCGCTGCGCCTTAGCCCTGTGCGCTGCGCACCATCAACAATCTGCTGGATCTGCTCACGGCAAAGCGAAGCGCCCATCTGCAAAAGCGCGAATTGAAGATCGTCCCGGCCAAGCAAGCCAAGTCGGCGCCGCTCACCATCGAAGCTCATCCAGTACTTGCCAGCCAGTTCCGCCCCGTCGATCCAGTAGCGCGACAACCAGCGTGAGGCGGCCGGCACGTCCGAAAGCGTCTCCAGTAGACCGCGATAAGCGTCGGCTTCTAGCCAGGACGGATCGATTTCGGGCGCTGGCGCAAGATTGAATTCCAGCACCCGAGCATCAAGCTGCGCGTTCGTCGCAGTGTCATCAGCCATTCTTTGCTGGCGGCATCGCCTTGCCGCGCCCACGGCCGCGCAGCATCATCAAAAGCGTGACGTTACCGACCACGAGCAGCGCCAACAGCCCAGCCATCCCGCCGCCGATCATCATCAAGGCGTCTTCGCTGTCGGCTGCGTAGCGGAAGCCAAGAAACTCGCTGAGCGGTGGCCCCTCGACCCGCTGAGCGCCTGGGTCCGCCTCAAACAGGCTCACCACGACATCGTCATAAGCCAGCCCCTCGACGCTCCCCTGAACCAGAAGCTTGATCTGCGGTATCCGCGGCTCAAGGTTCATACCCGGCCGCGTTTTGAGGAACACAGAGGCGGTCGCCTTTTCGGGCTCGTCATCAAGGGGATGCTGCTCGGGCAGGACCACATGGACGCGCGCCGTGATCACCCCGTCGATCTGAGTAAGCGTCTCGGCCAATGTCTGAGAAAGGCCATAGATGAACCGCACACGTTCTTCGAGCGGCGAGGAAATCAGCCCCTGCTCTTGGAAAATCGATCCAAGGTCGTTGAAGCTGTCCTTGGGATAGCCGTTCTCATTCAGGATTTGGATTGCCGCTGAAAGATCGGCCTCTTCGACGTTGAGGGTCACGAGGCCCTTGTTCACGGCACCCTTCTCGGCGTCGATCCCACGCGACATGAGAAGTGAGACCATTTCATTCGCTTCGGTCTCTTGAAGCTCTGAATAAAGCTCAACCTTACATGCCGAAAGGCTCAGCACGAGCGTCGCGGCCAAGAGCCAACGAGAGAGCGACATAGCTATTCTTTACCTTCCACGATCAGCCGGTCTTCAGCAGGCCATCGAGCTTCTGCGTCAAACCGTGGACGCTATTGGAGAGCGTCGTCACCGATACTGACGCGATCGACATCTGGTACTGAGCCATCAGCATTCGCGCCGGGTCCATGCCTTCAGCGAAGAGCTCAGTAACGCCTTCCATTCGCCTCCAGGCATCTCGGGCCTCGGTGAAAGAGTCCAAGATCCGATCACCGATCGCGCGCGAAGCTTCAGCAGCCTCGACACCAGGCTGCGGCTGCGGTTGGACGACCCAAGAGTCCACTTGCCCAGCCTGAGCCACCTGAACGTCGTCTGTCACAACATCAGGCCCATCGACCTGACCCATCTCCGACTGAAAAGCTGCCACCTCGTCGGGCGAAGCCGAAGCCGGCCCCGCCCGATGCATCTCCCGAAAACGGTCGTAGAGTTCTAGCGTGTACTCGTGAGAGCGGCCGCCGATGGCTTCGATCATGCGTTCTCTACGTCCTCAGCTCGTCGTCAGGCTTCTTCCATATGGTCGGCGATAAGGCCTTGAAGCGACTGAACCTTCGGATCCGAGTCGTCGGCAGCCTTCACCCCATCCCACATTGTATCGCGAGCGGGGGCGTTCCCCAAGCGGTGTTCGGCCAGGCCCACATAGTACATGGCCGTCACATCGTCCGGCGTATCGCTAAGCACGGCTTCGCGCAGATACGAGGCAGCCCTCTCGAAGTCGCCGCCCCGAACGAGGCTGATGCCCCTTACGATCTTGGCGCCATGCGAGTCCGGGGCAGCGAGGACAGCAGCCTCGCCAAGAACCATCCCTTCAGCGGGCTTCCCGATCGATGCGGCCGAGAGAGCCGCAACGGCGAGATACTGCGGGATGCGCGGGTTGAGTTCGGTCATCAGTTAACCCTCCCTAGCGTTCGTTACGGGATGTTCCGGGTGACGCCCTCGTCGGTGTCCTTCTCGCCCTTCACAAGCGACGTGGCAACCGACATGAACAGGCTCTTCTCGCCCTGCAGGTCCTGCGCCTCGATCAGACTGATCGGATCGAGCGAGTCCTGGCTCAGAAGCTGCTGCAGTTCGAAGTCTTTCTTTGCATAAGCATCGACGACGCCTTCGTACTTCTTCACGAACGTCGTATCGTCTTGGGCGTGGAACTGCGTGTAGGTCGCGTTATTGTTGACTTCACCGGTCATCGTTTCTTCCTTTCATATGTTGTTGCGTTTCAGGGCCGAGACTGTCATCAAGTCGGCGGCGGGCTGTCGGCCAGGAAATTGAAGGCCACAACAGTCGCAGCCGTCATCAGGCCATCTCGGATCTTCGTAAGGCGCTCGAACTCAGCCGGTGCCACACCCCGATCCATCGTCTTGGTCAATTCCTCAGCCAGCGCCTTCATTTCTTCGACTGCCGACTTGGCCATCTCTTTACCGTTCTCCCCAGCGAGCCCGTTTACGAGGTCGGCTGGATGGTCGATCACAAAGCTCATTGGTCATCCCTCATGTGATAGGTGAACTCCTTGCCTTTGAAGCGCAGCACCATGCTGTGCTGCATGATCTTGATCACTTCGGCACCGTCTTCGGTGACGTCGCCGACGCTTACACTTTCGCCGTCGCTCAGCAGCGCTCGAGCGGCATTCTCGCTTCCCAGGATCACGCCGATCAGGCGGATATCGGGTGCCTCGATAACCTCGGCTGGAGGCGCGACGACGACCTCTTCGATCGGCTCGACGTCCTCCGTCGGCGGCGGCGGTGTGTCCGCCGTCAGCCGCACGGCGATCTCAAGCTCCGGCCAACCGCGAGACTCGGCGACGAACGCTTCGCCCACTGCCCGCCAGCTCTTGGCTTCGATGGGGGTCAACTCGCCCGAGATGCGAATTCGGCCAGCGTTCACGTCTGTCTCCAACCACTTGTCCAGACCGGCGTCTGCGATCTTGGCAACCAATATCGCCCTCCAATCGGCCAGAGTCGCCCTCTTAAAGCGGACGATGTTCAGACCAGGAGCGTCCGATTTGATCAGCCGGCTGAGCGTTTCGCGGTCGACCTGCGGGCCCAGGAAGCCATCGATCTCGATCGAGCCGCTGCCGACATAGCTGACCTCCAGATGGTCGCGAAAACCCGAGACCGGCCAGGAGAAGGACGACAGCGCCATGTTGACCGACGACATCAGGTGATCGACCCGCCGGGTATCGTCCTCGAACACCACGTTGTGCTCGCGCAGCGCTTCGATAAGCGCAACATGGGCATCGCCATCCGCGACATGCCCCCAAAGGACAACCTCGCCGTTGGCGCCCGCACTTACGATGACATCGGTGAAGCCGAGTACTTTCACGAGCTCAGCGACTTCCGATTGCGTCATCGCAGGCTGAGCAGACGCTTCGACCGCGGCCTCACCATCCGTCTCTGCGCCTTTGCCGCCGAAAGCGACATACGCACCAGCGCCTGCAAGCGCGATGGCGAGGACAGAAGCGGCGACGAGCAGACCCGTACGCCTTCGCGGGTGCTCCACTTGGGCCTCAGCGTCCTCGCTCGCGGTTTGCTGTTCCTCCGCCGCCGGCTCGGGTTCAGCCGGTTTCGCAGCGTCTTCAGATTCAGCGCCAGGCTTCGGCTCGGCCGCTTCGCCAGCCTCCCCCTCCGCCTCGGCCTCAGGAGCCGCTGCTTCGGCGCTCTCGGCGGCCGCCCTTTCGGCCGCTTCCTCGGCCTCGCGAGCGGCGGCCGCTTCGATTGCAGCCCGATCCGGGACCGGCACAGCGTTCCAATCCGTGTCACCAGCACCGATCCCAACGACCGTACCGCCGAAAAGGAGTGTGCAAGGCGGCATGATCTCCGCCGTCTCGCCGGGCGCGACGACGCGATCTTGAAGCAGAACTTCGCCGTCTCGAGCCGTCAGCTTTATCTGCGCGACATCGACGGCGATCTCGGCATGCTCGGCAGCGATCCCTTCATCGGCAAGGATGACATCGCAGTCATCGCCTGAACCGAAGAGATACTGCCGCGATTGCAGCACGAGACGGGCGCCCTTCTGCGGGCCTTTGAGGACACGCAGCACTGCGGCCGCTGTGGTGGCATCTTGCTGGGTCATTCGGGGGTCGCGTGTCATAGCGCTAGGGCTCACGGCATCAGGATCTGCAGGTCACGCGGGCTAGCTTCGAACGATGTCCGCTCATTCACTTCCATCTGAGTCGACCAGAAGGCGGTGGCGTTCACGAAGCTACTGATCGCGTCTTCAAGCTGCGGCAACTCCGTCCGGCTCAGCGGCAAGGAGCGGTGCAGCACGAACATCCGGCGCTCACCATCCAAGGCCAAGATCTCAGGCGAACCGCCAGCACGGGCCATCTGCATCTTCAGCAGACGCTCGAACAATATGGCAGAGGCGGACCGTTTCTGTGGAAGCTCGCCGAGATCGGTCTCGAGCAGCATCTCCTGGCCGGCCTGCGAGAACTTAACCTCGAATTCACCATCGAAAACGAAGTAGCGATAGCCGTCTTCGTCCAGATCGGGGAGCGTGACACGGTGCCGGTCAGCCCAGCTCGCCATCATCGTGTCCATCTCTCTGCCCATCGCGCCTTCTCCGGGTCGATTGCTGTTTGCGGTCAGTCCCCACGGAAAACTGGTCTTCGCACCGTCCGATGTCGATCAGCAGAATGGACGAAAGTCAGACCTGGAACCCCGCGATCTTCTGTTGTTTGCCGCGCGTCAATTGAGGAGGCTCTACGGCATGGAGCGACGTGATTTGAACCGCCGAATGTCGAGCAAGGCCGCGCGTGAAAACACGGTCTACGACGACCTGGTGCGCAGTCTCGACGATGTGCCGGCCGTCCTCGACCGTCTCGACTGCGGCCTGCGTGGCCTGCCGGTCCAGGACCGCCCGCGGCGCCGTGTGTTGATGGCAACCGAAGAGCTTTCGGTGAACGCCTTCATGCATGGGGGCGCGTGCGCAAACTGTCCCGTTCGCGTTCGGCTCGAATGCGATGCGCGCTCTTACCTCGTGCAGATTTCCTTCGACGGCTCGGCCTTCGATCCCACCGACACATCGGCTGCGGGCGAACAGGACCCGCTCACGATGGGCGGGAACGGGTTGCTTCTCGTGCAGAACCTCGTCGATGAAATCGCGTACCGCAGGGAAGGCGAGACCAACCTCGTTTCGATGAGTGGCTTGATCTGAATGCGCCGGCGCTGAAACCGGGTCGGATCTGCTTCTCATGATCTCTGCCCGCCCCATCCGCCGACAGACCCGGATCTTGTCCAAACTTCGTCCGAGACAATTCTATGATACCCTCATTAGATCAGTATGCACAACGCCCGCATCCTGTAGCGGGGCCAGGCAAGCGGAGGGTGAGATGTCGGATGAACGTGCAAACCGGGTCGCGAAGCTCGAGGAAGACATGCAGACGTATCGCGAGACCATCGCTAAATCCCGCGCCGCGGTCGACCGAGCGCGAGAGGTAATCGCCGAGGGCCAGAAGCTGAACGCACGCCTCGGCATCACACCAACCCAGGCCCGCGCGAAGATGATCGAAATGGGCTTCCGCAAAGCACCGAACAACAGCTCGCCGATGAAACGCGTCAAGCGCCGGATGGCAATCTGATCGCGCTGAGCAGAAATACTGGAGAGCTATCATGACCTATACCAAGCACTACTCTACTGGCACCGACAGCAGCGACGCACATATCCATATTCACGTCGAAGTCTCGGCGAAATACAAGAATAAGTGCAACCTTGACACCATGGAGGTTCGCAAAAACCGCGCCAGGGATCATTGGGGCGGCATCGCTAAAAACTTCGAAGATACTGACATTTCGAACGCGATCATTGCGTGGCAAAATGGCGATCGACCTACCGGCGATACGAGCACTCAAGATCTTGCGGATCAGGCCTACGGAATGGGTCCTACGGATCTGAAACAAGCCTATGAGGCCAACCAGATCACTGAACAAGAATATCACGCTGGTCTGGTTCTATGTATGCTCACAGTTGAGGGTTACAGCGGTGCTGACCTTGATAAAGGCATGCAAAATTACTTTGCGATGTCGGATGATGATAAAGCATCGGTGATTTCGTATATCACCCAAAATGGCATCGCCATGGACCACCATATCACGGAGCATTCAGAAAAATACGGTGGCCATCGCCACACAGGATCGGCGGACGACCATTACAACTATAATGAGGAAGTTCTAGATGACGGCGGAAAGAACACGTCGCTATGCAGCGCGTTTCTTGTCTATGCCGACGGGCCGAGGACGAACAGCAGCGGCACCGTGACTGATGTTGGTCAGCTTGGAAACTTCTCGGACTTCATGTCCCAGGACCCCGACCTCTGCTCGGCGAGTATCTTCTCGACCATGGCGGGGTGGAGCGACGACTCTGACAACTGGATACTCGGCGACAGCGTCAAAAGCTACGTGAAGGACGCCATCAACGACATGCCCTCCGTCGGAGCGGATGGCCAAGTCAACCTCGACCGCGCCACTCAGAAGGCCGTCGATAACCTTCAGGACGGGCTCGACGACCTCGATGACAGCGACACCGACGAATCGACTGCGCTGACGTCCATGATCAACAGCCTGAAAACGGGCGACATCGACCTTACCGACATCAGCACCGAGGAAGAGGTCACCTCGTACCTGTCGGGCGCACTCGACGGCTGGGACGACTACTCGGATGAGACGAAAGCCGGCCTCGTGAACGATGTCACCGGCCTCCTCGGCTCGGTCGACACCTACGCGAATATGAAGGACGGCCTCTACAGCTACGATGATGACGGCAACCTGATCAAAGGGCCGGCGTTCCGCACACTCGCCGATCTGCAGAGCGACCATTCCGATCTCATCGGCCTGGATGCGCTCACCGCGCTTCTGACGGTGCTGCAGCGGCATAAGGGCTTGATCGACGACAACCTGCAGATCCAGACTGATCTCCTGCAGGGCAAGAACGACAAGCTGGATATCCTGAATGCCGCGATGTCGGCGCTGAGCTCAGCCGACAAGGACGACACGGTCGATCCGAGCGACACTTTCCAGGTGAACGGGATGGAGTTCTCCTACGATCAGCTCGGCAAGCAGAACGCGGATGACGGCTACGACAGCACCGGCTACGTGCTGTTCAACGATCTAACGCTGCCCCAGGACGACGGTGCCGCGGCCGACAGCTGGAATGCTGATCAGCGAACCAACTTCATCTCCTCGCTGAACACCGAAGCCCAGGCCGTGAATACCGACATCGGCACGCGGACAACGGACATCCAGTCCGCGACCGATGCGCAAAAGACCTGCCAGACGCTGATCACCAACATCATCGATCTGATGAAGCAGCTCGACAGCGCACCGGCCAGCAAGGTCGGCTGATGTCCGCCGCGGCGGCCGCAGACACGGCCGCCGCACCCAAACCGACCGGCCGGCGATCTCACCGGATGGAGTGAAGCTCGTGAGCACTATTCAGACAGACAACATCGCCGGGCAGGACTACAGCAATTACGACTGGAGCAATAACACCTCCGGTGAGGCAGGTGACGTCGGCGATGTCGAGGATGCGATCGATGCGCAGGTCGTAGACGACACCAAATCGTCGCTCGTCGATGCCGCCAACAGCGGTAAGCTCGACGGTTTTATCAAGGAGTTCGAGAGCGAAGATACCGATACCGCCTTCGCCAATGAGAACTTCTCCGACGGTAGGGATGTTACTGAGCTGGGGCTCAAAGCCTCGCTGCTGTCATCGGACGAAATCCAGGGCCTCGCCGACGACGGCCGCATTACTCAGAAGCAGGCGGATTACCTCAAGGTTCTTGGCGGCATCTATGCGATGCAACCTGAGAACGCCGACACGATGATGCACAGTGACCAGTACAGTCGCCTCTACGACTCGATGGCGAACTTCGCGGCACAAGATGATGCCACGAAAGCCCAGACAATTTCGGCATTCGACGACCGGCAGGTCGAGCGGCAATATGACTGGAGTTACGACGACGGCAGCGACCAAATCTACGTCAATCGCGTCACTGCTTCCTACTCAGAGCCGACTGAAGAAGCGAAGGCAGCGTCCGATGTTCTGGGGTCGAACCGGAACTGGGACGACATCCTGAACGACCGCGCCATCAAGTATTGGGATGATGCCTTAGATGGCGGCAACAGCGCACAACTGACCTTCTACAAGTCTGACGCTCAAGACATGTACGACGCACTCGGCCCTGAGGGCCTGCAGGGCGCCGTCGATGCCGGCAAGATGAGTCAAAAGACGGCGGACTGGCTGACGATGTGCGGCGAATGCTGCGATATCACCGGTGACTGGGACCGAAGCAGCAGCTTCGCCGTGAAAACCCTCAGCCCTGAGGACCGGCAATTCGTTATCAACACGCTCGCCGAGGGCGGCGACAAGGCCGATGCCATGGTCCAGCTGCTCAAAAACCCGGCCGCGGTCCTCGGGCAGGATGGCACGCCGTCTGGCATGACCGGCGCCGATCTGCGCGGCTACATCGACGACGGCAGCCTCGGCATCGACGCCACGATCTCGAGCGGCGGCACGGTAAGCGCCGACGACCTCCAGAAATTCATGGCGGATGTCGGGCAGCTCTCGGCCGATGACATCCAAGCTCAAGTTCCAGACTCACTGAGCCAGGATGAGGCCGACTGGCTGATCGTCGCGACGAACGTCGCTGCGACCGATCCGAGCCCGGCGGAGTTCTCCACAGCCATGCTGAACTACGATTCAGCGAGTGACTGGGCGCGGAGCTCCATCGCCGATGCTTGCCGCGGGCGGACGGTAGACGCGGACGCCTCCGCCTTCCGAGACTGCGAAGGCAGCGACTTCAGCAGTGCGACGCTGATGCCGGATCAGCAGGCGACGAAGCTCGGTCAAACGACAGCGGATCACCTCATCAACGCAACTCCGGACACGGTTGACGACGTGCCCGATCTTATTGGGAACGAGGAGGTGGACGAGGCTTTCGGTCTGGACGACGAGAACCAGATCAGCCGAGAGGAGATGGAGCAACTCGCCTCGAACAATATCGACGACTTTGACGATCTGAGCGACGCCACAAAGGATCTAATCGTCGACAACTTGATGCTGTTCGACAATCCGAACCCTGATGTCCAATTGAATTCGGACAGCTACGTCGTTCAGCCCAAGCTCGACGAGAACGGTGAGCAGGTTGTCGACGACGATGGCAACCCGGTCTTCGAAGTGAAGCCAGGGTTCCTCACACCTGATGATATTCGCAGCCGCGATGTCCAAGACGCGGATGATGCAGGTCAGTCCTACTTCCAGTGCTCGGTGAATGTCCTGACGGAGTCGCTATCCAACACGGATGATGAAATCAAAGGCATCACTGCTCAGATTGATGATAACAACGACACTTTCACAAACTGCAATGCAGCCTCGTCGATCCTTGCTTCCGCTACAGCCAGTACTGATGGCACCGACGATGAGTACTATGACATCAGCCAGATTTATCTGAGTGCTGACGCAGCCGGTCACACCGATACATCCGTTCTAGAGTTTTGCGACTCTTATGGCATCGACATTCCGGAAGGCGAAGGACAGTACGGCACGAAGCTGACCGAAGACCAGGTTCAAACGCTGATGGACAATATCGACCGCAAGAAGGACTCAATCGATCGGCTGAGTTCTTCACTAACTACGCAGGTCCAGACGCTCACCTCACAATATCAGGTGACCCTGCAACTCCTCACCGGCCTCATCCAGGCATGGAAAGAAGAGAACCAAAGCGTCGCGAGAAACATAAACTAATTGGCCCTGCGGAGGACTGAAGCACTATGAGACCAAGCCTTGAGATCGAAGTCGGCCTCTCGGCGAACCGTATAGCCTGGAGCGCGTGCGCTTAGGAACCACCACTTCTCCTGATGTCCGATCATCAGTATCCGAGATGAAACAATGAGCACAACGATACAAACCGATAACATCGCTGGCCAGGACTACAGCAACTACGACTGGAGCTCTAATGATTATGGCGAAGCCGGCGATGCCGGCGACGTTGAAGCAGCGATCGATGAACAAGTTGTATCGCAGACCTGTGACGATTTGGTCGATGCTGCAAACAGCGGCGAACTAAACGGATACATAACAGAGTTCGAGTCGCAATCGCAGGGCGACTCATTCGCGGGCGAGGACTACTCAGACAAAAGCAAGATTGAGCAGATTGCGACAAAGGCCATGCTGCTCTCATCTGACGAGATTCAAACTCTCGCCGATCAAGGGCGCATCACTCAGAAGCAAGCCGATTATCTGAAGGTTCTGGGCGGCATTGGTGCAACGATTTCGGGCGAGAAGGGCGGCTCAATGCTCACCGCCTACGATAGCGGTCGTATCTACGACTCTATGGTCAATTTCGCGAACCAAGACAGCGCGTCCAAGTCAGATACCATCACCGCCTTTGACAGCAGGCAAGTCGAGCGTGGATACAGTTGGTCGTTGAACGACGACAATCAATCGATCCACGTCTCGAATGTCTGGGCGGAGCCGTATGAGCCAAGCGACGAAGCAAAGGCAGCGACGACTGCACTAGGCTCGGATCGCAATTGGGACGACCTGATAAACAACAAGGCGATCGAGCGCTTCGACAGTATCTTTGACGAGCATACACTTGGCGCTCAATACAGCAGCACCTATGAGCAGTATGCTCGCACCCTCTACAAAGAGCTTGGTTCAGATGGCCTTCAAGCCGCAGTTGATGCTGGCAAGATGAGCCAGGGCACTGCTGATTACATCAACATGAATGGCCAGTACTACGAGGAAACTCACAAGAACAACTATCAAGGAATTGCCTACACTTGCCTTTCCTTGAGCGATTCTGACCGGCAGTTCGTTCTCGACAAGCTCGCCGAGGGCGGGGATGCGAAGGACGGGATGATCGACTTCCTGTCACCCACGTTGACCGAACTAGGCAATGCCGGCGGGATCCCATCGAACATGGAGGCGGATCGCCTGCGCTGGTACATCGACGACGGTCGCAACCAGATCTACGACACGATCCAGAACGGCGGCACCCCAACCGACGCCGAAATGACGGCTTTCCTGGATAACGTCTCCGGGATCTCTCCGGATGACATCCAGGCGCAAGTTCCAGACTCGCTGAGCCAGGCGGAGGCTGATTGGCTGATCACGGCAACCGGCGTCGCAGCAACCAATCCGAGCCTCGATGACTTCTCGACCGCGATGCAAAACTTCAACGCTGCGAGCGACTGGGCGCAGGACGCGATCGCAACGGCCTATAAGGGTCGCACGGTCGACAGCTCGATTTTCGCCGATTGCGAGAACAACGATTTCGGCTCCGCAACGCTGATGCCGGAACAGCATCTTCCCGAGATCGCGGTGAAAGCAACCGACATGCTCATCAACGCGACTGCCGATACGGTTGACGGTGTGCCAGAACTCATCGGGAACGAGGAGGTGGACGATGCTTTCGGTCTGGACGACGAGAACCAGA
>JBCDFC010000012.1:0-37655 GCA_039178805.1 Pseudomonadota bacterium
CCGATGTCTCGGCGCAAATGCGGCTCCATTTCGCGCAGTTTGCGCATGTCTTTCTGGTGCCGCTCAAACCGCGCATAGGCTTCCATCGCGCCCAAGATCCAGGCAAGCGGCCTGAAGCGGGGCAGGGTGATGGTGGGCCGTGTCGTGTGGATCGAAGGGGCGGCACGCAGATCTGTCCGGATGCTCATGGGTCTCTCCTAACTGGTCGCCGGTGTTGGCGTACCCCCAAGAGAGCATCGAGAGAGCGGACGATCGACCCGAATGCTGCGGTGCCTTTCGCGGATCAGAGAGATCGCGCGCCTGAGCCATCGTCAGCGACCAACCCCGTTACTTCAGCGTCTCGAAGAGCCGCATGAAGAGGCGCGTTCGCGGGATGACGGAGGTGAGGACCGCGTGCTCTTCGGTGGTGTGCATGAGCGCGCCTTCGATCCCGATGCCGTCGAGCACGGCTGCATCGCGGGCGATGAAGCTGCCGTCGGACCCGCCGCCCGAGGCCATGTCCTCAAGCTCGAAGCCGATCTCGCTCGCGAGGCTGCGCGCATGCTCGAAGAGGTTCGCGATGGCGTTAGACTTGACGAAGGGCGGACGGTTGATCCCGCCATCGAGCGTCAGCGTTACGTCCGGATCATGCGCCTTTAGGCCATGCAGGAAGGCATCGGCGGCGACGAAGTCCTCCTCGGTCGCCATGCGCACATCGATGCGGCAGCCTGCGTGTTCCGGCACCGTGTTGTCGGTCGTCCCGCCCCAGATGCGGCCGACATTGAAGGTGAGCCCGGGTCGCGCGCCGGTATGATCCTCGATGGCGATGATCTGACGGGCGATCTCGGCGATGGCGCTGCGCCCGTCCGAGTGGTTACCGCCGGAATGGGCGGCTCGGCCATGGGCTTCGAGGCCGTAGCGCGCCACACCCTTGCGGGCCGTGACGGCCTTGCCCCCGTTGCGCCCAGGCTCGGTCACCAGCACATAGGCCGCGTTTTCGGCCGCTTCTCGGATCAGGGCTTCCGAGGTTGGCGATCCGACCTCCTCATCGGATGTGAGCAGCACATGCACCGGCAGCGGCGTCTTCGCGCCTATCGAGTGCATGGCTTCGAGCGCGGAGAGCGCGATGCAGGCGCCACCCTTCATATCCGCGATGCCGGGACCCCAGGCGCGCTCGCCATCCGAGCGAAAGGGGAGCGGCCCCGCCAACGTGCCGACCGGGTGAACGGTATCGAGATGGCAGAGGACGAGGACGACGGGTCCATCCCTCTCCCCACCAGTCCAGGGCAGGCGGATCGAGAGGTGGTCGCCATGGCCGTCGCGGCCCGCGATGCGCTCGATCACTCCGCCGATGCTCGCATACTCAGACGCGGCCAAGTCCATCAGCCGATTGATGCCTTCCACATGCCCCGTCGGGGTCTCGATCTCGACCCAGCGCTGGATGCGCCCCAGGATCGCTTCCAGGCTCAATCCGCCCGGTGCCATGCCGTCATCCATTTCGATCCCTCCGCGCCCCTTGCGTGACCGGCCCCATGCCGACACGATCCGGCTTCGAGAGCTAGCATCTCGCCAGCGCATCCGCTGCACAAGAGAGCCGCGATGAATGAACGACCTGAAGCCGCCGCCCCAACCGGCCGCGCCGCTGCCATCAGAGCGGCCGAGGCGCATTTCGACAGCGGCGCCTTCGAAGAGCGCTTGGCCCGCCTTGTTGCGATCCCGACCGAGAGCCAACGGGATGAGGGCCGACCCCCAGTGGAGCGGTATCTGCGCGACGAGATGATCCCGTTCCTCGAAAGTCTCGGCTTCGCCTGCAGGCTTCTCGAGAACCATGCGCCGCGCGGCACGCCGGTCCTGCTTGCCGAACGGCATGAGGGGGAGGGGCTGCCGACGGTCCTCGGCTACGGCCATGCCGATGTGCTGAACGGGATGGCGGAGGCTTGGACCAAGGGCGAGGGGCCGTGGCGCCTGTCACGCGACGGCGACAAGGTCTATGGGCGCGGCACGGCGGACAACAAGGGCCAGCACGCCATCAACATCACGGCGCAGGCGGCGGTCATCGAGACGCGGGGGCGCCTCGGCTTCAACGCGAAATGGTTAATCGAGGGGGGTGAGGAGACGGGCTCGCCCGGTCTCGACGATGTTGTGGCGGCCCATCGAGAAGCGTTCGCAGCCGATGTCCTGATCGCGTCCGACGGGCCGCGGCTCGCACCCGATCTGCCCACCATCAGCCTAGGCTGTCGTGGTGGCGTGACCTTCGACATGGTCTGCCGGCTACGGGATGGGGCGCATCACTCAGGCAACTGGGGTGGGCTGATCCGCGATCCGGCGATCCTCTTAACCCAAGCCATCGCCAGCATCACCGATGCGCGCGGAGATCTGCTGATCCCGGAATGGTGCGCGCCGGAGCCTTCGGCCGAGATCAAGGCGCTGCTCGCGGGCGTTCTGCCGATCGGTGGCCCCGAGATCGATCATGATTGGGGGATCGCCGGGCTGACACCGGCGGAAAGGGTGTATGCGGCCAACAGCTTCGCGGTACTGGCCATGACCTCGGGCCGGCCCGAGCATCCGGTGAACGCCATCGCCGGGGAGGCACGGGCGACGTGTCAGCTCCGCTACATCGCGGGCACCGATCCAAGTGCCGTGATCCCGTCGCTCCGGCGGCATCTGGCGGCGCGCGGGCTCGATGCGGTCGAAGTGATGGAGCGCGACGGGGCAGGTGGGTTCGAGGCGGCGAACACCCCGCCGGATGATCCTTGGGCCAAGCGCGTGCGCGCGTCGCTCGAGGCTTCGGGTGCGGCCCCTGCGATCCTGCCGCAGATGGGCGGCTCGATCTGCAACACGGTGTTTACGCATACGCTCGGCATGCCCGCGATCTGGGTTCCGCACTCCTATGTCGGTTGCAGCCAGCACGCGCCCGACGAGCATGTGCTGCGTCCCGTTTGCCGCGAGGCGCTGGGGCTGATGGCGGGGCTATACTGGGACATCGGAGAGACGGCATGAGCGAGGCTTGCGATCTGCCCGCACGCGTGGCCCGGCGACTGATGCGGCAGGGGGCGTTGTCGCCCGTAGAGCTGTGGGAGAGCTGCTGTCGCCGCGTGGACGCGGTGAACCCTGCCGTAAACGCAGTGATTTGGGAGGATCGCGAAGCGGGCCTCGCCCAAGCGAAGGCGGCGGAGGCAGCCCTTGCGCAGGAAGGGATTCTTGGTGCGATCCATGGCGTGCCGGTCGCGCTCAAGGATAACCGACCGGCCATCGGTCAGCCCTGCACCAACGGCTCGCTCTTGCATGTGAACGACCCGCCGGCGACGGCGGATGAGCCTGGGGTGGCGCAGCTCCGCGCGCAGGGGGCGATCCTCGCGCAACGCACGAATTTGCCGGAGTACGGTGCGGGCGCGAACACGGTGAACCGGGTCTTCGGCGCAACGGGCAACCCGTTCGATACGACACTCACGGCCGCGGGCTCCTCGGGTGGATCGGCGGCAGCGCTCGCCTGCGGGATGGCGCCGTTTGCTACTGGGTCGGACTATGGCGGCAGCCTGCGCTCCCCCGCCGCCTTTTGTGGGGTCGCAGGGTTTCGGCCGAGCCTTGGTGTCGTGCCGCGCCCGGCCGCCGGCAGCCTGCTCGGACCCTGGCCGGTGAACGGGCCCATGGCGCGGGACATCGCGGATCTGAGGCTGCTCCTGTCCGCCCAGGCCTTCGCCGATGCGCGCGATCCCTGGTCCTTCGGCGCCAAGATACCGCCGGTCGACCGGTTGCCGCATGTGGCGAGCTTGACGGTCGCCTTCTCCACCGATCTCGGTTGCTGCCCCGTCGACAAAGACATCGCCGCCACGTTCCGGGCGCGCATGGCGATGCTCGAGGGTGCGGTCGGTGAACTGGAGGAAGCGGCGCCGAACTGGCCCCTTTCGGCCGATGCGATCCACGATGTGTTCGATGTCACCCGCGCGCTCTCCTTCGTCGGTTCCTTCGAGAAGCTGGTGGCGGAGAAGCGGGAGCTGCTCGACCGCAACGTGATCGACAATACCGAGGCGGGGGCGGCCTACACGCTGTCCGATTGTGCGCGGGCCGAGCTCGGGCAGGCCGCGATCTACCGGGCCTTCACGGCGTTCTTCGAAGAGTACGACGTGCTGATCGCGCCCGCGGCCTCCGTCGCGCCCTTCCCCCACGCGGAGAACCATCCGGCGGAGATCAATGGCGAGGCGATGCCGACTTATATGCGCTGGCTCTCGCTCGCTTATGTGCCGACGCTCGCCTTCGCGTGCTCGGCCGTCATTCCCTGCGGATTGGGCCCGACGGGCATGCCTTTCGGGCTGCAAGTCATCGGGCCGTTCCGGGCGGATGACCGGGTGCTCGACGCCGCTGAGGCGTTGGAGGGCTTTTTTGCCGGTCATGAGGAGAGCGCGCGGCCGGAGCCGGATCTTGCGGCGCTGACCGCCGCGCCGCCCATGCCCCGACCTGAGCGGGTTGCGCGATGAGGGCCGTCGTCACAGCCCCGCAGCCCGAGGCGGTGGAGGCTGGTGTCGATGTCCTGGCCGATGGTGGCAACGCGGTCGATGCGGCGGTCGCCACCGCCTTCGTGCAGACGGTCGTCGATCCGCTGATGTGCGGGATCGCGGGTTTCGGCACGGCGCAGGTGATGATGGCGGATGGGCGGCACCGGATGGTGGACTTCCACGGACGGGCGCCCATGGCCGTGAAGCCGGACCAATGGGAGCACTTGATCGAGCGGCAATCGGAGGACGGGTTCGGGTTCATCCTCAAGGGCTTCGTTAACGAGCTCGGCTACGGCTCGATCACCACGCCCTGCACGTTGGCGGCGCTCGCGCATCTGGCCGAGGCTTATGGCTCACGTCCGCTCTCCGAGCTGATGGCGCCTGCGATTGCGCATGCGGAGGAGGGCGTGATCGTGCGCCCGCATATGGTCGCCTACTGGTCGGACGTACCGACGGCCGGGCGCGCGCCGCATCATCTGCATATCAGCCAGGTCCCCGCAACGGCTGAGGTCTTCATGACCCGCGGCCGCTCGCCCGCTGTTGGAGAGCGGCTGGAGAACCCCGACATGGCCCGCACGCTCCGCCGGATCGCGGCGGCCGGCCCGCGCGATTTCTACGAGGGTGAGATCGCGGCCGAGATCGTGGCGGACATGGCGCGCGAGGGCGGGCTGATCGCGGCGGAGGATCTGGCCGCGGTCGCGCCGGATGAGGTTGCGCCGCTCGAAGGCAGCTATCGCGGGCTGCGCGTCACCACGAACCGCCCGCCCGGCGGCGGCGTGATGATCCTCGAGATGCTGAACATCCTCGAACAGTTCGATCTGGCTGCGATGGGGCATAACAGCGTCGACTATGTCGCGACCGTGGCCGAGGCGATGAAGATTGCGACGGTGGACAAGGACACGAAGCTCGGCGATCCGCGCTTCGTCGATGTCCCCGTCGAGACGTTGATCTCCAAGGACTATGCGGCAGAGATGGCGGCGCGTATCCGGCGGGGGGAGATGACCCATGTGCCGCGTCTGGCGGGCAGCCCACAGCCCGCGAAGGACACCACGCATCTTTGCAGCGTCGACCCCGCCGGCAACATCGTCAGCATGACGCATTCGATCGGCATGCCCTCGGGCGTGATCACGCGGGGGCTCGGCTTTATGTACAATGGTTGCATGGGCGTGTTCGACCCGCGGCCTGGGCGGCCGGGCAGCCTCGCACCCGGCAAGAGCCGGTTCACGGCGATGTGCCCGACGATCCTTCATGACGAGCAGGGGCCGATGGCGGCCATCGGCAGTCCGGGCGGGACCTTCATCACGATGTCGGTCCTGCAAGGCATCCTGAACATGGTCGATTTCGGGATGTCGGCGGCCGAAGCAGTTGCGGCACCTCGGTTCTGCGTGACCTCGGACACCATCGAGATGACGAACCGCGTCTTGCGCCGGACCGAGGCGGGACTGCGCGCGCGGGGCTATCCGACGCGGCGGTTGGCGACCTCTTATGGGTTTGGCGGCGTCCATGCGATCCGGCGCACGGCCGATGGCTGGCAGGGCGGTGCCGATCCCGGCCGCGACGGGATGGCCGCCGGCTTCTGATCGGCCGAGCGAGGGCTAGAGCGCTTTCTTACCCAACGCGTTCACGTCATGCCCGGGCTTGACCCGAGCATCCACGGCCGGTGGCGCTGGATTGCCGGGTCAAGCCCGGCAATGACGCTGTTCCCGTGAACACGTTAAGTCGAAAGGCGCTCTAAGCCGCAAACGCCCTGCACACCTCGGATTAATCTCGTTCCTTCAGGTCTACCCATCGGGTGGATCGATATCGGGGGCGAGCATGTCCAAGGCAGCGGCAGCGGAGACGGCTGCTCAGAAGGAAGGTGCGGTCGGCGACCGGGGGCTTGGCGCTGCACCGATCGGCCGGCATGAGCAACGGCATGCGCCGCGGACCCCGCCGCCACCGCGCAAGCTCGCGGATCTCGGTCTTGAGACGAATTTCGTCGTCGGGCTCCTTTGCAAGACGATCTACCGACTGGGGCTCGAGCAGGCGAGCGTCATGGCGGAGAGGCTGCATCTCCCCATCGCGGTCACCAACGAGATCGTTCAAATCGGGATCGATCAGAAGCTTTTGGAAGCGAAGGGTCAGCTCGGCGCTTCGGTCACGGCCGAGATGCGGTACGAGCTGACGAACAAGGGCCGAGCCTGGGCGTTGGAGGCGTTTCAGCAGAGCGACTATGTCGGTGCGGTGCCGGTCACGCTGGAAGACTTCTCGACGCAGGCCTCGACCCAGTCGATCCGGGGCGAGGTGCTGACGCGCCCGGCGCTTGAGAAAGTGTTCACGGGATTGACGCTTGCGCCCACGCTGATGCGCCATCTGGGGCCCGCGGCCAATTCGGGTGCGTCGATGCTGCTCTACGGGCCGCCCGGCAACGGCAAATCCTCGATTGCCGAGGCGCTCTGCCGTGGGTTCGGGCATCACGTTTGGCTGCCCTATGCGATCGAGGTGGATCGCCAGGTCATCACGCTGTTCGATCCGGCCGTGCACCGGGCGCTGACGGGGGAGGAACTGGAAGCGGCGGAGGCGGATCTGCGCCATGCTTCGGCCTCGTCCCTGCGGCGCCAGACGACGGCGGACAGGCGCTATATCGCGTGCCGGCGCCCGAAGCTGATCGCGGGCGGTGAGCTGACGCTCGACATGCTCGATCTCAGCTTCTCGAGCACGAGCCGCATCTATGAAGCACCGATGCAGCTCAAGGCCTGCGGCGGCGTTCTGGTGATCGACGATTTCGGGCGCCAGCGGCAGCATCCGCAGGAGATCATCAACCGGATGATCATCCCGCTCGAGAACGGTGTCGACTTCCTCGCACTTCAGTCGGGGAGAAAATTCGAGGCACCGTTCGACAGCCTGGTGGTGTTTTCCACCAACATCCCGCCCTCGGATCTGGTGGACGAGGCCGCACTCAGGCGGCTGCGCTACAAGATCCTGGTCGATAGCCCCGACCAGAGCCTCTATCTCCGGATCCTTGCGCAGACGGCGCAACGCGCGGGCTTGGCCCTGCGCGAGGAGGTGGTGGAGCATATGCTGACCGAGCTCTATGCCAAGCAGGGGAAACGCTATCAGGCCTTCCACCCGCGTTTCATGATCGATCAGGCCTATGCCATCTGCGCCTATGAGGGGATCGAGCCTGAGCTGAGCGTGGAAGTGATCGAGCGTGCCTGGGAGAACCTCTTCCCCGTCGATTGATGCGAGATCGACGCGTGATGTTGGCAACAGATCCAACCCTGATGCGCCGGCTGCCATCCCCGTGCCACGTTCAGGTTGCATTTGCGAAGCCGCGCGCCGCAGCAGTATATCTTAGCGGGCGCTCAAGGGAGCCAAAGCATGGATGGCAGCAGCGTTTCGGCGGCTGAGGGGGCGGCAGCGCCGGCCGGCCACCGGGGTGATGGGCCCTTCCGGCTTTCCGTCATCGTTCCGATGTTTAACGAAGAGGGGTCGACCGACGCCTTCTTCGACGCCGTGATCCCGGTTGCCGAGAGCCTGACCTCCGACTTCGAGATCCTGTGCGTCGATGACGGTAGCAAGGATGCAACCGCCGCACGGGTTGAGGCGCGCGCGGCGGATGACGCGCGCATTGGACTGATCCGCTTCAGCCGGAATTTCGGGAAGGAAGCGGCGCTTACCGCGGCCTTCGATTACTGTGACGGGGACGCCGTCGTCAGCATCGATGCGGATCTTCAGATGCGCCCCGAAGTCATTCGCGACATGGTCGCGAAGTGGCGCGAGGGCTGGGACGTCGTCGCTGCCACGCGGGCCGACCGGGAGACGGATAGCGGCGTCCGCGCGTTCCTGAGCCGGCGCTTTTACCACTACTTCAACCGCATCTCCGACACGCCGATCCCGCCCGAGACCGGCGATTTCAGGTTGATGGATCGGGGCGTTGTGATGGCCCTTCGCCAACTGCCGGAGCGCACGCGGTTCATGAAGGGCCTGTTCGCCTGGGTAGGCTTCAGCACGACGACAATCGCCTATGATCACGGAGAGCGCCACGCCGGTACCAGTTCCTTCAGGCTTTGGACGCTATGGAACTTCGCACTCGACGGGATCACCTCGTTCAGCACGTTCCCGCTCAGGATCTGGAGCTACATGGGTTTCGTCACCGCCTTTCTCGCGTTTCTCTACGGAAGCTGGATCGTCCTTCGCACGCTGATCTTTGGGATCGACGTGCCGGGTTACGCGTCGCTCCTGGTCTTCACCCTGTTTCTCGGCGGTATCCAGCTCATCTCGCTCGGCGTGTTGGGGGAGTATATCGGCAGGCTTCTGCAGGAGACGAAGCGGCGGCCGATTTACCTGACCCGCAGCACCGTTCTGCCGCGTGGGCGTGAGGATGCGGAGGACGGCCCGTGAGCATCATGACGATGATCCGGGAGCGGGATCTTTCCGGATTGATGGAGGAGTTCTGGCGGGTCGTGCGCTTCGGGATCGTGGGCGTGGCGGCGACGATCACTCATGCGACCGGTGTCTTCGCCTTTGTCGAGCTTGGTGGCCTCGCGCCGTCGGTCGCCAACCCCGTTGCCTTCGCCATCGCCGTGCCGGTCTCCTATTTCGGCCACTACTTCTTCACCTATGGCTCGCAGCATGACCATGGCGAGACGGTCTTCCGGTTTCTGGCGGTGACGTGCAGCTCCTTCGGGATCAGCCAGGCAATCGTGATGGCGATGGAGTATTTCGGCGGGCCGTATCAGGCGGCGGTGGCGCTTTTCGTTGTGCTGGTGCCGGCGACGAATTTCATCCTCTTCAACCTCCTCGTCTTCCGTCGTCAGCCGAAACGGGAATGACGGAGCCCTCGCACGGGTTCTGGCAGCCGGGGCGGGTTGTCCTGTTCCTGGCGCTATTGGCGGTGGGCAATTTGGCGATCGCTGTTGTCATCCTCTACGCGATCCACGGGCCGGGCGGCAGTGGGACGATGATGGATTTCGGCGCGCTATGGGCCGCCGGGCGCATGGCGCTCGACGGACGCGCGGTGGCGGCCTATGACCCAGCCGCGATCGCGGTGGTGCAGGAGGCGGCGCTCGGCACCGAGTATGGGCGCGAGATGGCGTGGCTATACCCGCCGATCCTTCAGCTTGCGCTGATCCCCTTCGGTTCGGTGCCGATGCTGATGGGACAGGCGATCTGGACCTCTCTGACGCTCGCCGCCTATCTCGCCGTGGCGCGGGCGATCTGGCCCGGCTGGGCCGGGATGGCCGCAGCGATGGCGCCGGGCACGGTCGTGCTGTTGCTGGTGAACGGGCAGACCGGGTTTCTGACGGCGGCGCTTGCCGGGGTAGCGCTTCTCGGCTTCTGCAACGCGCGGGCTGCGAGCGGTGGGCTTGCGCTGGGACTGCTGGCGATCAAACCGCAAGTCGCCCCGCTGCTGCCGCTGCCGTTCCTCGTTGCGGGGCCCAGGGTCGCGGTTGCTTGGGCCTGCGGGGGCGTGCTGATCCTGGCTGTTCTCGCGACGCTGGTCTTCGGGATCGGCATTTGGGGCGCGTTCCTGAACGGGCTGACAATCGGATCAAGGGACCTGGTGCGGGAGGACGTGCTCTCGATCCAGGCGACGGCGCGGGCGGCGCTTGTCTCGCTTGGCGCAGCGCCGGGTGTCGGCTGGGTGGTGCAGGGCGTGGTCGCAGCGGTGGCGGTGCTTGCGCTCGTCCACGGCCTCAGGCGCTGGCCGCGGGCGTCGGTTGCTGCGGCCGTCCTCTATACCGGGATGGCGGCGAGCCCTCGGGTGATGGATTACGACCTGACGCTGCTCCTGATCGGGGCGCTGTTTCAGGCGCGGCGGATCTCGGCAGCTGGTGGGCCGGGTCTCGAGAAGTTCGCGATGCTGGTGGCGGTGTTGCTGCCGCTTGCGGATCTGCTGATGCGGCTGCCGCTCAATTGGCTTGTGGCGCCATTGCTGCTTGCCGGCCTCATGCTGGGCGAAGCGGCGCGCACTCAGTCCGGCAGCGCCACGGGGCCGAGATCGGGGTAGCGGTCGCCGGGACCCGGATTGCCCGGTGCCGTGCTGCCGCCGAACTGGTGCATCACGCCCCACATCGCGTTGAGGCCGGTTTGGACCGCGCCCTCGACCCAGCCGGGGATGAAGCTCACATCGTCGCCTGCAATGAAGAAGCCGCGCTCATCGGGGGGCAGGGCATCTTGCATGAAATGACCGAACATGCGGTGGTTGTAGCGGTAGTGCCCCGGCAGCGCGCCCTTGAAGGCGCCGAGGAAGTTGGGGTCCGCCTCCCAGCTCACCGTGATCGGATCGCCGACGATGTGGCCCGTGATGTCGAGGCCCGGATAGACTTTGCCGAGGGCATCGAGGGCAAGCTCGACCCGGCGCTCCACGGGCAGCGGCAACATTTTGAGCGCGTCTGTCATCCAGGTGTAGCTGAGGCAGATCACGCCGGGCTCATCGGGCGCGGTCTCGAAGAGATAGGTGCCGCGCGTCAGCCGGTCGGTCAGCGTCATCGACATGGCATCGCGGCCGTCGGCGCCCCGGTCGCGCCAGAACGGGCGGTCGACCATGACGAAGGTCTTGGCGCTCTGCATGTAGCGGGTGCGGTCGAGCGCCATCCATAGCTTGTTGGGGATGAGCCGTTCCTCGGTGTCGATCGAGGTCGTCAGAAGCCAGGACTGGCAGGTGGCGATCACCGCCTCGAAGCTTTCGGTCCGGCCCCATCGGTCGGTGACGGCGATGCGCTCGCCCTCGCGTTGGAGGCGGGTGCAGCCGGGGCGGGGGGCGCCGCCGTTGAGCGCCGCGAGCGTCGTGCCCTGCGGCCAATGTGCGAGCCGGTCTGGCGGACGGCGCCAGATGCCGTAGGGAACCTGGTCCGCGCCGCTAAGGATCGCGTGCTGATCCACGTCCTGCTCGGTCACCGCGACGCGCAAGATTTCGAGCATCGAGTTCGGGAAGTCGCTGTCCCAGCCGCCGGTGCCGAAGCCGACCTGGCCGAAGACCTCGCGATGGCGGAAGGAGAGGCCCCGGAAGGCGCGCGAGGTGGTCACGAAGTCGTAGAAGGTCCGCTCGTCCCACGCCTCGACGAGCGGGTTCCAGAGCGCCTTGATGCGCTCGGCATCGCGGGCGGCGATTGCGGCTCGGAGGGCGGCGAAGCCTGCCTCCTCCTCGAGCGCGCGGTTATAGGCGTCTTCGACCTCGCGAAAGAGGAGCGGCAGATCGGCCGTCGAACGGGCGTAGTGCTTCTCGCCTTCGAGTTCGATGACGGTGGAACCGGCAGCTTCGGTCAGCGGGTTGGGGAAGGGTTGGGTCTTGAGCCCAAGTTTGTCGGCGTAGTGCCAGAAGGCGCTGGAGGAGGGCGGGAAGCGCATGGCGCCAAGCTCGGCGACGGGGCCGTCCGAGCCCGTGAAGCGGCGGGTGCGGAGCCGCCCGCCAAGCTCACCCGCCTCGTAGAAGACCGGGTGGAGGCCGAGCCGCATCAGCTCGTAGCCTGCGACGAGGCCCGCCATGCCGGCGCCGATGATCGCGACGCGGGTGCCGTGACGCTCCGCCGGGATCTGGCCTAGGCCCGCCGGATCCTGCAGCCAGCGCTCATAGTCGAACGGGAAGTCGGGGCCGAAGACGGACACGGTGGCTGGGATGGACGCATCGTCGTCGCGCCCAGGGGCTGTGTGCTGGCTCATGGCGTCGGTCCGAAGAGGTCGCGGCGGAGATCGGCGAGATAGCCCGTGCGGGCGCGTTGAGTCAGCAGCGCCTCGCGGTCGAGCCGGGCGTGGAGGAGGGTGTCTTGGACACCGGCCCGCGCCAGATCCTCGCCATCAGCGCCCACGACGCAGGAGAGGCCGCAATAGTCGAAGGGGCCCTCGGGGCCGACATAGTTGGCATAGGCGATGGCGATGCCGTTCTCCTCGGCCCGGGCGGGGACGAGGCGGGTGCAGACGCTGGTGAAGGGCAGCATGTTGGCGGTGGGCACGGCCAGGAACTCGGCACCGGCGAGGGCGAGGCCGCGGGCAACCTCAGGAAACTCAATATCGTAGCAGATGGCGAGGCCGATGCCCCAGCCGCGGTAGTGAAAGACTGGGGAGAGGCTGGGGCCAGGGGCGAATTGCGAGCGGTCGACCTCACCGAAAAGCTGCACCTTCTCATAGCCTGCGAGCAAGGCGCCATCGGGGCCGTAGGCGCGGGCCGCGTTGTAGGGGCGGCCGTCGCGCAGGAGCGGTCCGCCGGCGACGATGGCGATGCCGGCCTCGCGCGCGATTTCGGCCACGGCCTGCCAGAGAGCACCGTCGCCTGGCTCGGCCGCGGCGGCGATGGCCTCTGCGCCGATGGCGTAGCCGGAGAGGAACATCTCGGGTGTCACCAGAAGATGCGCTCCGGCGGCGGCTGCGTCCCGCGCGGTGGCGGCGAGGATCGGCAGGGCCTCCGCCTTGCCGCCGCTAACGGCGTGTCGCTGCATGATCGTGACTTGCATCGCCCCTCACGCAGCCGGCGTCGCGGCCTTGGGCTGGATCACCTCGTCGGGCAGACCGGGCGGCGCGTCCTCCCCGCCGGTCGTCACCACTTCGACCTTGCGCCGGGCAAGGTTCACCTCGTTTTCGGCAAAGACTTCGCGAAGCCGGTGGTAGATCTCGCGGCGGAGGACGAATTGCTGGCGCGGCTTGCACTTGAACTTCACGCGGAAGACGAGCGCGCTGTCGTCGTCGACCATGTAGACGCCCTGGCTTTTCAGCGGTTCGAGGAATTTGTGGCCGTGCTCGGGGTTCTCCAAGAACTCTTGCCCGACCCGTTTGACGAGTTTCTTCACGAGCTTCGGATCGGTCTCGGGCTCCATGCGGAAGTTCATCTTGTAGATGACCCAGTCGCGGTGGTGGTTGGTGACGGATTTGAGTTCGCCGAAGGGGATGGTCACGACCGGCCCGCGGTGGTGGCGGAGCTGGAGGGAGCGGATCGAGATCGCCTCGACCTCGCCCCTCAGATCCGCTTCGAGCTCGATGTATTCGCCGACGCGGAAGGCATCGTCGATCAGAAAGAAGATGCCTGAGAAGATATCGCGCACAAGGGTTTGCGCGCCGAAGCCGACAGCGACGCCGACGATACCGGCGGAGGCGAGGAGCGGGCCGATGTTGAGGCCTGCTTCGGACAGCGCGTACATGACGAAGGTGAGCAGGATGACGATACCGAGGAAGACGCGAAAGAGCGGCAGGAGCGTGTCGAGGCGGCTTGCGCCGCCGACCTCGGAATTGTCGTCTTCCTCGGCGCCTGTGCTCTGACGACGCTCATGCCAGAGGGCGGCGCGGATAAGCTGCCAGGCGGCCCAGGCGGAGAGGAATGCGTAGAGGATGTTGAGCGCCGCCGCCCGCCATTCCGGGGCGCCTGTGCCGTGCGCGAGATCCCAGAAATTGAAGCCCCAGAGCCTGGTGATGACGCCGATGCCGATGATCGCAAGGAACAGGCGCCAGAGCCGGATGAGGGCTGAGCGGAAGCGCAGCGCCCTTTGTGTCGCGCGCCGCGTCATCGCGGCCGCTGCCTCGCTGCCGAGCCGGTCGAAGAGCGGCAGGCTGAGGAGCACCAGCAGGGTGGAAGCGGGTCCCTGGAGGTAGAGCTGTCCGCTCTCGAGCCAGTGCAGGAGCCAGTAGGTCGCCGCGATCAGGATGTAGAGGAGGGCTGCAAACGGAGCCGCGAGCGAGACGGTGCGCTGCCAGGGTGCTGCGATCTCTGGATTGGGGGTCGGCAGGAAACCTGAGACCGTGCCGACGATGGCATGACGGTTGCGCAGGACAGCGGCGATTAGGATGAGCGCCACGATGACGCCCGTGCTGCCGACGATCACCATGGCGGGCGGGAAGCCGAAGCCGAGCGTCGGTGAGAGGCCGCCGATGAGCCAACCCGATACGGCCACCGTCACGACTTGCCGGCCGAGGCGCACCACGGCGCTCGCCGAGGCGTCGTTGACGGAGGCCAGGCGAACCTTTGGAAAGTCGGGTGAGAAGGCGCGCGTGATGAGGACGAGGAAGGCCCAGCCATTGGTCACACCTGCCTGGTAGATCCAGCCATAATCGAGAAGCGGTCCGAGCGATCCGCTCAGGAGGCGCGTCGCGAACGTCGTGACCACGCTGAACGCCGCGATCGGCAAAAGGTCGACCACGATCAGCACGGCGGCGCGCGCCAGTACCTCCCAATAGCCGCCCGTGTCGGAAGATCTGGCATAGTCGGCGATCCGCTCGCGCCACGGCCTGAGCAGACGCGCGACGAAGATGCCTGCGCCGAAGCCTGCGAGCACGAGGCAGCCCATCGAGAGCGCGATCCCGACGGCGCCGCCGCTGCCGAGTGCGATCCGTTCGGCGACGCGGTCCTGACGCTCTTCGATCCGGCTGAGCGCGTCGATCCAGCGGGTAATCCGAGCGCCGATGGTCGCCAGCATCTCGTCGAGCCGACGTGTCAGATCGGCGATGGACGTCATCTCGGTGGCGACTTCGGCCGACCCTTCCTCGGCCTGGCGCTGCAGTTCATTCCGCAAAAGGCGCCGGACCTGATCGTCGGTCAGCTCAGCGAGGAGAGAATCCACAAGCTCTGGCGTGAGGTTGTCCGGCAGAACGGGTGGCGGGGCTTCTGCCGTACCTTGTGCCACCAGGCCCTGTGTTGGGGTCTGGGCATGGGACAGGTCGGGCAAGAGCCATAGGCATGCGATAAGCGCAGCGACGGCAAGCTGTATTCGGCGGCCCAGCATAGTGAGAGGCTGTGCCGAGGGGCGGAAGTTTGCAAGTCCAGGCGCGACGGGCGCGTATCCGCGTGCGCCGAAGGAGGGCGCTACTGCGCGGCCGCCGTGAGCGCTTGCACGTCTTCGAAGGGCACGAAGTCGAGCGGATAGGGCGACCAGCGATCCCCAGCCTCCCCATAATCGAAGCCGAGATCGTAGAGCGCGCCCATATAGACCGGATCGAATAGGTCCTCGGCCTCGACATCGAAGGATGTGGGGATCGCCACGACGTTGAAATCGATGTCGTCGCGCTGTGCCACGGTGAAGATGCGGTAGATGTCCCCGGTCCCCGAACCTCCGATCAACGAGGACGCCGCCCGGCCCGCGATCGAGTAGATGCGCGGGCGTACCGGATCGTAGGGTTTGCGCAGCTTGTTGTTGATGACGACATAGACCGAACGTTCGACATCGACGCCCACGGCCTCATCGAGCGCCTTCGAGCTGAACTGAGGGCTATATAGGATGACTTGCTGTGTCGCGCCTCCATCCACATGCATTTCGTCATAGCGCCGCCCGTCCTCTGCGATCACGGGGATCAGAACCGGGGGGAAGGCCGCAGGGATCGCCGAGGATGCTTGCACGACATCGTGGATCAGCCTGCGGGCATCTGGATGGCCGCTGGCGGCGATGCCGCCGATGTTCCAGACGACCGGGCGGGACGCATCGATATTGGTCGTGCCGATCAGCAGGACGCGCCCTTCGCGGTGTGCGGCGGCGAGCTCTTCGACGACCGCGGGTGAGATGTATTGCTCGATGAGGCGTCTGTAGCCCGCTGTGCTGGTGAGGGCCGTGCCCCCGGTAAGGCCCGCGAAGATCGTTGGGGTTACGAGATCTTCGGTCTCAAATTCCGTGTAGATCTCTTTCAGCGTCTCATCGTATTGCGGGCCAAGGAACGCATAGAGCGCGAGGATCGCACCTGTGCTCACACCGCTGACGAGGCCGAAAACCGGTCGGTCGCCACGTTCCGTCCATCCCGCGAGAAGGCCTGCTCCGAAGGCGCCATCAGGACCGCCGCCCGAAAAGGCGATGCTGTTGAGCTGTGGCACGGTGTCGAACTCGGCAAGCCGCTCCTTCATCACAACGAGACGTTCACGCAGGATCCGCTCGCGCCGATCGCTGTCGATCTCATCGCCGAAGCTTCGGATGAACGCACCGTCGATGCCGTAGGGTTTCGCCGTACCGATCTCGTCCTGTGGCACAGGGGAACGGGTGAGCACCGTTGTGCAGCCCGTAGCGGTCAGGGCTGCGCAAACCACGATCCATCGGAATGCCGATCTCAAATTGCAGGTGCTTTCAATGGGCATTCCACTCAACCTTCTCGATCTTTCCAGCGCTGGTCTAGGAGACACTCGTCCCATCTTTAGTGCGGTGTGACAACGATTTAGTATCGTGGTTGCGCGAGGCTTGCGCTACCTTGGTTTAATCGTGGGGCGGCGATGTTCGTGGTCGACTGTGAGTTGCCTGGGACGGGTCCAGCGACTACGACGCGACGGTTGGGTGAAGAGGGGACTGCTGAGCGATGATCCCGCCGATACTGGTACTCCTCGCTTTCCCTTTCGTGTCGTTGATGCTGTGCACGCGTTTCGGCCTGCGGTGGGGTGTCGCCGCTACGATCGTGCTCGGCTTCTTGTTCTTGCCGAGTGAGCCGACGCTCAACCTCCCTCTGTTGCCGACCATCCACCGCAACAGCCTCTACATCATCTGCGCCGCGATCTTTGCCCTCGTGATGGTCAACGGGCGCGCGTGGAAGCGTCATGCAGGGGACGCTCCGACCACCCAATCCTGGCTGCCCAAGGGCAAGCTTGCCAATGCGCTGATGCTGGCGGCATTCGCTTCGTCGGTGATGACGGTGCTCACGAACCGCGACGGCGGTTTCTCCGAGAACGGCGTTCTCGAGCCGATGATCCTGACCGATATCGGGTTCCTGACCTACGAGACGATGTTCCCGTTCCTGTTGCTGCTCCTTGGCCGGCGCCTTTTCAGCGACGACAAGGGCCTCAGCGTCATGCTGAAGGCTGTGGCGATCGGGGGGGTCGCCTATGCGGCGTTGATCGCCTTCGAGGCCCGTGTCGGACCGATGCTCAAGCACTGGGTCTACGGCATCTGGGACATCAACTGGATCCAGGTTTATCGTGAGTTTGGCTGGCGACCTATCGTTTTCATGCAGAACGGGCTGCAGACCGCCCTGTTCCAATCCATCGCTTGCGTCTGCGCCGTGGCCCTCTATCGGTACTCGAGCGGCACGGAGCGCTTTTTCTGGCGCATCGTGTCGATCATCTGCTTGATCGCACTGCTGCTGACGGTCAGCTACACGGCGATCTTCTTGGGCTTCGGCTTCGCGATCATCGCGTTCTTCTTGCCGCGGAAGCAGACACTGACCGTGCTCGCGCTTGTCGGTGCCATCGCCTTCACCTACCCGATCCTGCGCGCAGTTGATGTCGTGCCGACCAACACGATCGTATCTGCCTTCCAAAAGGTATCCGTCGCGCGTGCAAACTCGCTCGAATACCGTTTCGATGCGGAGGACCTTTACTCCCAACGCGCCTGGCGACGTCCTTGGTGGGGTTGGGGGACACGGCTGCGCGATATTCCGAGGCGAGATCAGAGCGCCAATCGAGCGGCTGTCGCCGATGCCTACTTTGTCTTGATCTTCTCGCAGCGTGGGTTGGTGGCCTATTTCGCGCTCTTCGGCCTGTTAACGCTGCCTCTGGTGATGATCTGGCGAAAACAGAACGTCGCTCCGATAAGTGACCTCGTCTTAGGAGCAGGACTGGCCACCTCGGTGGCGGTGGCGAACCTGCTCACCAACGCGCAGTTCAATCCGATCATGTGGGTTTTTACCGGCGCGTTGCTAGGGCGGACGGAACTCGTGTTTGCCGCTCAGTCACTGCAGGATCAACAGCGCAGAGCAGCCCTCGCGTTGGAGCGGGAAAAGCGACGTCGCCGCATGGTCGATGGCAAGATCGGCGCGGATGGTCGTTTGGGCACCGGAGGGCGGCGGGCGCATCTTCTGGGCCGAGCAAGACGGAGTTGACAACGAGATTGTTGTCGCAAGACGTCAGTGTCCGACCGAGAAGCATGGGTTCACCGCGGTCTTGGCTACAGCACTTTCGACGTCACCTGCTTACGTTGTCATGCCCGGGCTTGACCCGGGCATCCACGGCTGTGGGCGTTGGGTTGCGCGGTTAAGCCCGGCAATGACGCAGTTCTAGTGGCCAACGTGAGGTCAGAAGGCGCTCTAGCAGCCGGGGACGTTGTCTGCCTGCGCGATCTGGAAAACTCACTTGGGCGCTTGTGGAACGTATCGGTCGATCTTTTCCATCGTCGCGATGAGCATCTCTTGCAGGCGCTCTTCGGCGGCAGGAATGCCCTCATTCGGGATGATCGGCGTCGTCAGGCGAACGAGAGCGCCATCCGAGCGACCGAGGAGCACAGCGTCGCGTAGGAGCGAGAATTTGGCGTAGTAGTCGAGCGCCGTCCGCCCGCCATATTGCTCGAACCAGTAGTAGACGAGCATCTGCATGCCGTCCTTCTCGATCACGGCGCGGTTCACCGGCAGCGGCTCGTGATAGCCGATCTGGGGCGCGAGATCGGGTCGGCTGAGCTCAGCGATCTCCCAGCCACCCGCAGGCAAGCAGACTTCGGGGGAATGGATCCCGCCACGCGTCTGATCTTCGTACCAGGCGATGAAGAGGTCCACCGATGCGGGGTGTCCCGGCGCCGCGTAAGTCGTGCTCATATAGTCCGTCGCGCCGAGCGTTTCCTCGATCGCGGGCTCCAGCAAGCGGCTCGAGACCTGCTCCCACTCGCCAAGAGCGTAGGGGAAGGCGCCCAGCGGCTCACGGTTCACATCCGGTACGGCGCGGGAGGGTGCAATGGTCCAGGCCGTCGCGGTAACGAGCATGGCGGCCGTCACGGTGACGAAGGCCGGCGAGATGCGGATGAGCTTGATGCGCGCGATCTGCGGGCCGAGACCGTCGGTCTCGAGGTCCAGCGCTTCGGACAGCGTCATCCGGCTGCTCCGCTGCATCATCAACATCACCTTCGCAAGGCCGAAGAGGATGATGATGCAAGCGATGAAGATGACCCAGCCCTCCATGAAGTGGCTGAAGCCCATGGCATGCTCGATGCCGAAATTGTCGACCATCACCCCGATGATCCCGATCCGTACCGAGTTCATGAACACGGCGATCGGCGCGGCCGAGAGGAGGAGGACGGCTTTGTGCCAGGTCGGACCCTTGTAGAGCGTCGCGAAGATGTAGCTGAAGCTCATGATCGGGAAGAGGTATCGCAGTCCCGAACACGCATCGGCCACATGCAATTTGTAGACGCCAAGATCGATGATGTTGCCATCGAGGAAGACCGGGACGCCCGCGAGCATCACGAACTGCACGCCGACCTCTGACGCAATCTCACGCAGGAAAATCGAGACTTTCCAGTAGAGTGTTCCGGGCAGGGGCAGCATGAAGACGAGGTGGAGCACGCCGGGCCAGAAGTGCTTGCCGACGCGCCAGCCGAAGCTCGTTAGCAGGATGCCGGCGACCCAGATGATGATCGAATAGGCGACGACGTCGGGGATACGGCTGAACTTGCCCAGCAACGCGATGCCGATCGCGAGCAGGATGACGAGGAAGCCTGGCCACCGGTCCGTCACGATGCCTTCGTTCACCGGCACCGTCTTGAGCTGGCGCAGGAACAGGAGCCCGGAGAGGAGCGGGATCAGCGGGCCATGGCTGTATTCGGCGAGCTGCCAGCCCTCGAAAAGCGCGTAGAAGCCCTCCTGAAACACGACGCAGGCCAGGGCGACGTTGAAGATGAAGAGCAGAAGCCCGGGGCTGCGGAGCCAATCAAACGTGACGCCACTCAGTCTCCCGGCACTCGCACCAATCGCTGACATGTCCGATCTTCTCGCTGTCATCCACCCACCCCTGGCTTGTAGCAAACTGCGTGGCGCTTCAAAACGGGCTTGTTGCTTTGCAATACACTCATAACCAGATCGTGAGGAAGGCGTGAGCGTGGCGAAACTCGGACAGGTGAGCGTCTTCAAGGGTTTGCCGTTCGTTCACCATAACCTGTTGGTCTGAAACTGCTTTCGACAGTCTGTTCGCATGGGTGTGATCTGCATGCCCGGGCAACGGCGAACTCCTGAAAACGAGGGAATCATGCGCATTCTCTGCACTGGTGCAGCGGGATATCTGGGTAGCTTCTGCGCGCGCCGCTTCGCCGAGGCCGGCCATACGGTCGTCGGCTTCGACGATCTGTCCGAGGGCAATCGCGGTGCCGCGACGATGGAGAGCCTGGTCGTAGGCGATATCCGCGACCGTGCCGCGTTGGTGGCGGCAATGCGCGCGCATGAGGTCGACGCGGTCGCTCACTACGCGGCGCTGATCTCGGTTCCAGCGTCGATCAGCGATCCGCGCGCCTATTGGTCCGTGAACGCCATGGGCACGCAGTCGCTCCTCGATGCGATGGTCGATGCAGGGGTGAAACGGCTCGTCGTCTCCAGCACGGCCGCGGTCTACGATCATGCCGCCGAGATGCCGCTGACCGAGCGCGCGCCGCTTGGCCCGGCGACGCCCTATGGGGCCTCCAAGCTCGCCATGGAGCATCTGGTGCGCGACTATGCGCGGGCCTATGGGCTGGCTGCGACGGCCCTTCGCTACTTCAACGCGGCGGGGGCGGAGGTGGATGGCAGCCATGGGGAATGGCGCCGGGTCGAGAGCCATGTGGTGCCGCTCTTGATGTTCTTTGCGTTGGGGCAGCGTCCGGCCTTCAAGATCTTCGGGAACGATTGGTCGACCCCGGACGGTACCTGTGTGCGCGACTTCATTTCGCTCGCCGATCTGGCCGATGCGCATCTCCTGGCGCTGGAGGCGGGACACGCCGGGGAGATGGCGGTCTACAACTTGGGCACGGGGCTGGGGACCAGCGTGCTTGAGCTGGTGACGGCGGCGGAACGCGTGATCGGCCGGCCGCTCGCCTGGGAGCCCGCGCCGCGGCGGGAGGGAGACCCCGCAGTGCTGGTCGCCGATCCGACGCGGATCGGTGAGGCTTTGGGTTGGCGTCCGCGGGCCTCCTCCATCGAGGAAATCCTGAGGGCCGCTTGGGCCTGGCACAGCGGCCATCTCGAAGGGTACGGCCCGCACCGGTAGGCGCCGAAAAGCTCGTCAGGACGGGCCCTTGTACTCGATCAACCGCCCGCTCCGCCCGGTGAGGCGGCGGGCGAGGTAGGAGAGCGCGCCGCCGGCCTCTGCAAATTTGCCGATCATCGTGAAGACGCCGTAGAGAAGCGCATGGGGCCAGGGGTCGCCACGGGACAGATGGCGACCGCGTGCAATGCGGACAGCCTGCAGCGCGTAGAGGCCCAGCATCACGATCACCGCGAGCGCGCAGGCCGTCGGGCCTTTGAAGATCGCCGTGAGGAGCACGAGCGAGGGTGGTGTGGCGACCCAGACCGCCAGGCTGCGCAGTGTGCGACAGTGATAGCACTCAGGGCCGCGGCCTTGCAGCGCGTAGCCCTCTGCCGCGGCCCAGCCCGCCCGCCGACAGCGGCGCCACCATTGCGAGAAGCGGGTAAGTGCCGCGTCATGGCGGGTCATGGCTGCATCGAGCCTGTGGATCCGCCAGCCCGCTTGCTCGAGCCTTAGGCACAGCTCAGGCTCCTCGCCTGCGATCAAGTCCTCGCGAAAGCCGCCGACCGCGGCCAGCGCTTTCAGCCGCATCAGCGCGTCGCCACCGCAGGCCGCGGCATCGCCGGGTGGGGTGTTCCACTCCATATCCGCCAGCCGGTTCCAGGGGGATGCATCTGGCGCGCGCTCCCGGCGCCGACCGCAGACGACGGCGTAGCCCGGATTGGCGTCAAGGAAGGCGACGGCCTGGATCAGCCAGCCGGGGTCGAGCGTGCAATCCCCGTCGATCAGTTGCACATAGGCGCCCGGGTTGTCGCCAAGGGCCGCGATGCCGGCGTTCCGCGCGCGGGCGGCGGTGAAGGGGACCGCTGGGTCGAGCGTGACGACAGTGGCGCCTCGCACCTCGGCTGCTTCGACGCTGCTATCGGTCGAGCCGCTATCGACATAGACGATGGGCGTGGCACGGCCGGCCAAGCTCTCGAGGCAGGCGATGAGGCGCGCGCCTTCGTTCCGCCCGATGGCGACGGCTGCGACGACCATCTCGTCCGATGGCGTGCTCAAAGATGCGCCATGAGGGCTGCGAGGGGATCACCCGCTTCGGGCCCGACGATCGCAGCGGTCTGATCGGTCGCGAGGCGGGGCAGGCGCGGCGTCGTGATCTCAAGCCCAGGCCGCGCGGCGGCGAGGTAGGCGCAGAGGCTCTCACCCGCCGCCTTGGCCGCTGCGTATTCGGCGAAGCGCGACTCCGGTTCGGCAACGAAGACGGTCGAGGGATAGAAGACGCGCTCAAGCTCCGGCAGTGCCGCGACGAGCCTGGCGAAGGCGGTGACGAAGAAGGCTGAATACGTCTCGAACAGCGCCTCATCGAGACCGGCTCGCGCGCCCTGCCTGATCTTCGGCGCCGCGAAGTACAGGAGGTCCGTGATCCCGGTCGGCAGCGTTGGTGCGGCTGCGGTGACGTCGAGCGGTACCGCAGTTGCTTCGGTACCATGGGCGCGGATCTCGGCGGCGACTGCCTCTCCATCCGCACGACCGCTTGCATAGGTCAGCGTCACACGCGCCCCACCGGCCGCCATGAGCTTCGCAGCGACTTCGCCCACGCCGCGGGAGCCGCCGATGATGAGCGCGTGGCGACCGGCGAAGGGCGCCGCGCCGCGCCCCGATGCGGCGAGCCGAGCCGCGACTTCGGGCATCGAGAGCTGACGGCTGGCGGAGGGGCGCAAGAAGGCCGTGAGCGTGCCCTCGGTACCAGCGCCTTCCAGGCGGATCTCCGCGAGGCGCAGTTCCGGGTGGAAGAAGTCGCACTGCCAGGAGAGTGCTGCGTCGCTGCCCGCCGCCGCCGAGAAGGTGAGATCGAGCTCTGAGTAAAGCGAGTGGAGCCCCGGGCAATGCATCCCCACAATCCGGGTCGAGGCGAGGAGCACCGCGAGGGTCCCGGGATCGAAGCCCGTTGCGGCAAGCGCCGGAAAGAGCGGAGCGAGCCGCGTTGGATCGACCACGAGCCGTTCGTGCCCCGCGGCATCCGGCATCGCGTCCGCGTCCAACGGCGCAGGATCGGGAACCGGCAATTCGGGGCCAGGACCTGGGGCAGGCAGGGCGCAGGGCTGATCCGCTGGCTCAAGCGTGATCTCGGCGGCGAGGGTGTCGGAGGTGAAGATCTCCGCCGTTTCGCGCCCGGCGCTGTTGCGCGACCAAGCCAGCGACGTGTCGCGGCCCAAGAGCACGGGCGCTTTGAAGCCCGCGCGGATCGCTGCGGGTGTCTTTAGGGTGCCTCGATCTTTGGCGAGTTGGTCGAGTGCCCATAGAACGAGGTGGAGGCCATGCACCACCGGCTCGCCGAAGAGGGTGCGTCTGGCGGCGACTGAGTCCACATGGATCGGATTGAAATCGCCGCTCAACGCCGCGAAGGCCTGTTGATCTGCGAGGTCGAATTGCCGGGTCGCCATCGCTGGTTCAAGCAGCCCGCGCCCGCTCGGCGGCGATGGCGTCGGTGAGCTGCGAGAAGCTGCGGATCCCGCCGAGTGTCGCTGCCGTCAGCCGGATGCCGAGGCGGCGCTCGATTTCCATGCCGAGTTTCAGGTGGCCGAGGCTGTCCCACCGCTCAATCGTGTCCATGCTAGCGGTGGACAGATCGATATCCTTGTCGAGCCGGAAGAGCTTGCAGAAGAGCGCCGCGAGCTCCGGTTCTGCGCCGCCGGGTCCGCCCGCCGGACCAGCTTTCGCCGGTGCTTCTTGCGGCTCGGGCTGCATCGGCGGTTGGATTGGCGCCTGTGCCTCGATGGTTGGTTTCGTGGATGGAGACGATGCCGCCGTCGGAACCCCGTCGGACCACACGATGGCAGCCTCTGGCCCCTCGACTTGGAAGTAGTTGGGGATGGGCGCGGCGCCTTCGGAGGCGAGGTTCCGGCGATAGAGGGTCTGGCCCTCGGTGCTCGCGTTCGGATCGAGGGTGACGTAGCCGCTCGCGGCAAAGACGTTGCGGCAGGGCGTGTTGCGAGGGGTCTCGATGATTTGACCGATGATCGCCTCGGTGCCGAGCGTCTTGGACCGGGCGCTGGCCCAGGCGGCGATGGCATGCTCGACCGTCCGGCCAAGGACGCGGCAGGACAGGACGAAGCTGTCGACCCAAACCGCGCCTGGCTGCCGCCCAGCCTGTACCCCGGCGTCCTCGGGATGCGCCGAGGCCATCGCATCGTCATGGCGCAGGACCAGGACACCCATCAGCTCGTCCTCGACGTGCCGGTCGCGGTAGCCCACTGCATAGACCTCGCCACCCTCGGCGATGATCGCGTCCACTGCCGACGCATCGTGGCGCCGGGTCGTGGTGTTGAACTGGTTCGTCTTGGCGAAAAGCTGAAGCACGCGCTGGCGGTTCATTTCGCCGAAGGGTTCGAAGCGCAGCACCATGCCGAGGTCGCGATAGAACGCCTCGACATTCTCGAAATTCCGCCGTTCCGCGTTCACGCGCCCGCGCACCCGATACTGCGCTGTGCGCTTGAGGTCGGATTTGGTGAGCGCGACGGTCTCGAGAAACGGGTTGTCGAGGAGCCAGGGTGTCAGCTCCTCGGGCGCGGATGGGAAGTGGGGGACGACGGCGTTCGACAGGTTGCGGCGCATCTTGGCGCGCTCAACCGGGTTGTCGTCGATGAACATGCAGGACGCTTCGCCAAGCCCGAGCTCGTCGAGCATGCTGGCCACATTCATCGACTTCTCGTTCCAATCGATGCGATGGGCGACGAAGTCCTCCAGCGTCAGCACCATCTCCGGGTGTTCAGTGATCATGCGGAGGGCGATATCCTCGTCGTTCTTGGACGCGATGGCGAGCGCGATGCCGCGGGCGGAGAGGGCGCGGATCGCGGTCTGAAACTCCTGATAGGCGGTGCCCGGGTAGCTGCCGCCGAGTGCGACGCCGCCGATGCCATCCTCGCCGATGATCCCACCCCAGAGCGTGTCGTCGAGATCGAGCACCAGAAGGCGCGTCGTTTGTCCTCGGAGTGCGAGGAGCGCGCCGAAGACACGGCGGCTGAGCCGGTTTGCGAAGGCTTCGCCGAAGGGCACGCGCCCCATATGCCAGAAGCCTCCGGGCGCTGCCGCATCGAGCCCCACTTCGGCGATGATGGCGCCAGCATCGATCAGGTGGGTGTCGGGGTGCTCTGCGATGGCGGCCGTGATTTGCGCATTGGCCCGCGCCAGCAGATCGGCGGCGCCGAGCGGGGCGCCATCGGGCCCGACGGCATCGTCTGCAAGGCCGAGGCGGGAGCGCGAGAACTGCGCGAGGCTGAGGACGAGCACGGGGCCCGGCAGCGCGCTGCGGGCACTCTCGATCAGGCTGAGGAAGGGCGCGAGCGCGGCTTCGACCGCAGCCTCTCGATCCTCGGGTGCGACGCTCAGCGGATTGGCGAGGAGCGGGCCGAGCACGTCCTCCCCACGCTCTGCGATCAGTGCCGCGCGGGTCGACGGCTCGCCAGCCATCGCGGCGCGAAGCGGGGAAGCCTCGTCCAGAAGCGCCATCTGTGCCGTGCCGAACGGAGGTACCTCAGTCTCGATCTCCAGGCCTAGGTGCCCACCTTCTTCGGCGAGGCTCATGGCCAGGTAGTCGAGGTTTTGCGAGCCGAGGAGCGCGATCCGTCCCATGCTGCGCGGCGTCGTGAGCATCGGCGTGGGGGGCGGCGCGGCGGGCGCTTTAGCCTCCGACGGCCTCGCCGCAATCGCCGGCTCATCCTGAGCTGGCGTAGGAGCAGCAACCTGCGGCGCGACGGACGGGGCGAGCGAGACGATCTGCGCCGGGTTGCCCATCACGGTAGCACCCGAGGGCACGTCGGTGATCACGAGGGCATTGGCGCCGATCTTCGCGTCCTCACCCACCAAGACCGCGCCACCAACGCAGGCGCCGGCGCCGATATCCGCGCGGGCGCCCACGATCGGGAGGGCTGCGTTGCGCCCGGTCTGGCCGACGCCGATGGTTGTGTTCTGCCGGATCTGCACATCGTCGCCGATGGCGCGGCAGCCGAGGATGATGCCGCCATGGTGCCAGATGCGCACCCGTCGGCCGAGCTGCACCGTGTACCAGAGCGAGATGCCGCCGAAGACCTCAACGAATTTGAACATCGCGAGGTAGAGGAGCGTCGCGGGCGCACGGATGACCTTGGGCTGGTCCATACGCCAATTGCCGAAGCGGCTGGTGAAGACGGCCCAGAAACCTTGCTCGAGGATCCGCCGCTCATGCGTGCGGAAATCCTCGGCGACGAGCGCCCAGAACGAGATGCCCTTGGGATTGTCGTTGCTGCGGCCGCGCTCGGCCACGGGGGGGATCGCCATCGCGGCTTCGGCCTCGCGATAGGCGTCGGAGGCACCGTCGTCGGACATGGCGGTTCCCTCTCTCGCAGGGGCACGAGCGGCTGTGCCCGGCTCTCCGCCCGGTTCGGACTGCGCCCAGGCCGTGCGCGCGGAGGGCGGCGGGGAGAGGCGGGCGAAGAGCACATGGCGCGCGAAGTCCTGGATGAAGCCCGGGGCGAAATCCGAAGGCTTGCCGCGGAGGCGCCGCTGCGCGGTGCCCGCGATCATGCCGATAAGGCGAAGGAGCGCGATCCCGCGCGCGCCGAGAGGTCCGTGATTGCGCGCGAAGTAACGGGCCCAGGCCTCGAAGCGGTAGGCGGGTGTGCGCCCCTCGCGCGCCTGGCCATGGGTGATGCCCGTCGCGCTGCCTGCTTCATGCTCGAAGATCGCTGACGGCAGATGCCAGGCCTCCCAGCCCAGTCGGTTGCCGCGCTGCTGATAGTCGATCTCCTCGAAATAGAGGAAATAGCCCTCGTCCATGTCGCCGAGCGCCTCGAAGGTCTCGCCGCGGATGAGGGTGGCCGTGCCGGTGACCCAGTCGACCTGAGCCGGTTCTTCGAGCGCCTCCAGCACCGTGGGGTAGCGGCGGAGGAGCGTGCCGATGCCGAGTGCCGTCGCGAGCTCTGAGCCGGCGGAGGGGAAGCGGAAGGCGCCGGGCCAGGTTGAGCCGTCGGGGTTTGCGAGGCGGGGCCCGACGAAGCCCGCGCGTGGCAGGGCGCGCATCAGCTCCAGCATCGCGGTGAGCGCGCGGGGCCGGACGGCGGCATCGGGGTTGTGGAGCAGCACCGCCTCGGGCGCGATGCCCGTTTCGGCGCCATGACGGCGGATGGCGCGGAAGGCGAGGTTGTTGCCCGCCGCGAAGCCGCCATTGACGGCTGAGCGGATGAGCGTGACTTGGCCTTCCCAACCATTGGCGGCAATCGCGCCGGCCAGATCGTCCGCATCGGTGCCGGGGCTCGCATTGTCGACGATGTAGGCGTGGTGGCCGCTGCCAGGCAGGCGCTCGAACTCCGCCAGCAATGCCGGAAGCGATGCGATCACCATCGGGGCGGTTGTATAGTTGACGATGGCGACCGCGACGCCCTCGCGCGGTGTCGGTGCGCCGAGGGAGCGGGTTGCCTGAGCGCTTTGCTCGTCCCTCATGCCGCGCCCTTTCCGGTCGCGTCGCCGGTCGCGTGGCTCAGGCGATAAGCGAGCGCCGCTCCTAGGAGGCGGGGCAGCAGCAGGAGGCAGGCGAGGTAGCGGCCGGCGAGGCGTTTCGGTTCCTTCGCGAGACGCCAGATCCATTCGAGGGCCAGCTTACGCACCAAGACGGGTGCGCGTTGCTGTCGGCCGGCTGCGAAATCGAGGGCGGCGCCGAGGCTCGCAAAGCCGATCCCGGGCAGCTTTGACTGGGCCATGGCGGCGAAACGCTCCTGCTTCGGTGCGCCGAGAGCGAGCAGACATAAGCCCGCGCCGCTTTCGCCGATCCGCTCGATCAGCGCCTTCGCCGCGTCGCCGTTGGGGTCGAACCCGCGGGCCGGAGCGTGCAGGAGCGCGATCTCGAGGGCGGGGGCGGCGGTGCGGAGGCGGGTCGCGGCTGCTTCGAGCGTATCCTCGGTGCTGCCAACCAGGGCGACGGACACGCCTTGGCGCGCGGCGGCGGCGGCGAGAGGAACGATCAGGTCTGCGCCCGGGACGAGTTCGACGGGGTGGCCGGCGAGGCGGGCTAGCCAGACGATGGGGTTGCCGTCCGCCGTCACCAGATCATGCGCGGCATAGGCTTCGCGGAACGCCGCGTCCTTCCGCAGTTTGACCAGGTGATCGAGGTTGAGTGTCGCGAGTGAGAAACCCGCCCGAGCGGCGAGCCGCGCCTCGACCGTCGATAGGAGCGCGTCCCAGCTTGGCGCTGTGATGCGGGCGCTCGTACCCGGCAGAGTGAAGCCTTGGGGATTGGAGGCTGGGCGGGGCGCGGCGCTGTCACCCGCTGGAAAGCTCTCGGCGCGCGTCATGCTGCGGCCTCTGCGCGGGGCGGCGTGTTGCCATGGCGGCTTGCCCAGAGCGTGGCACCGGCGGCGTCGATCGCAGCGATGGCGCGCGCCTTGCCGCGCAGCAGCGCCTGACGCTGATAGGCGCGGATGAAGCGGATGAGCGCGCGATCCTCCTGCTGCGGCGCGCCCGCCATCCAGGCGTTGAGATAGCCCCAGGCCATGGCGAGCCCGCCCAGTACGAGCGGGGGATGGGTCATGCGGAAGACACAGGTCGCGGCATAGTACAGCGGGTCGCTGCCCATGAACCATTGCCCCGCACCATGCCGCGCCCGGCCCGTCAATACGCCCTTTTGCGACGAACCCATGGGACGGAGATGCTCGAAACGCAGATCCGGCGCGTCCCAGCTTTCCGCCATCCAGCCGAGGCTGCGTGCCTTGTGGCAATCGATGCCGTCCCACATCACGCCGCGGACGAAGCCGCCGATCTCCTCGAAACACGAGCGGCGGTAGAACTTGGTCATGCCGACCGACATCTCGTCCCCGCATTTCTCGCTCACCAGCGTGCCGGCGGCGGTGCGCATATAGGGCTTGCCCGAGCAAGTGCCGAGACGCGGCTCAGCCTCCATCCGCTCGATCAGCGTCTCGAAATAGCGGGGCGGGAGGTCCAGATCGAGATCGAGCTTCGCGATGTAAGTATATGACCGATCAAGTATTTCATAGCCTGCGTAGAACGCATCGACCACACCTGGTCCGACCGCACGATGGCCGCGATCGGCGCGCGTGACGATGCGTATCGCGGGGTGCGCGCGCGCATACTCCGCCAGGATCGCAGGCGTCTCGTCGGTCGAGCCGTCATCGATGATGATCCAACGCGCAGGCGGCAGGGTTTGCGCTAGCACGCTGTCGAGCGTGCGGCGCATATACTGTGCCTCGTTCCGGCAGGGCGAGATGAGCGCATAGTCCCGCGCCGGTATGGTCATCCTCGCTAGCCCCTATCGCCGTTCGCGCTGGCCCCCTTCGCCCATGCGGATACCGGAAATGCTGCGGAGCGGCAAGAAATGAGCATCGCGCCGAGAAGTGAAGGATGTGTCGAAGTGGCCGCTCCGGCGGGGTGGAGCGGCCGGGTCTTCAGGCCCGCATCCGTTCGCCTCGCGGGTCGTAGAGGGGTTTGAGCGACGCCGTGGCGGGCACGCGGGAACCCGCGATCTCGATCTCGTAGCGCGAGGCGAGGAGCTGGTCGGGTTTCTCGCCCCCGCTCGGCACATAGCCGAGGCCGATGGCGGCGCCGAGATGGTGACCATAGGCGCCAGAGCTGAGATAGCCGACGACCTCGCCATCGCGAAGGACGGCCTCGTTGTGGTAGAGCATCGGCTCCGGATCGTTGAGCTGGAACTGCAAAAGACGGCGGGAGAGGCCCTCCTCGCGCTTCTTCAGCACTGCCTCTCGACCGATGTAGTGCGTCTTCTCCTTGCCGAGGGCGAAGCCGAGGCCCGCCTCTAGAACATGGTCCTCGCAAGTGATGTCGTGGCCGAAATGGCGGAAGGCCTTCTCGATCCGGCAGGTGTCCATCACATGCATACCGCAGAGCTTCGCCTCCAGCGGGTCGGCTGCGGCCATCACCGTCTCGAAGGCGTGCCCGGCCATGTCGGAGGGGATGTAGATCTCCCAGCCAAGCTCGCCGACATAAGAGACGCGGTGGGCGCGGGCGAGCCCCATGCCGAGCTCGATCTCTTGGGCCCAGCCGAAGGGATGCGCCTCGGTCCCGAAATCCGCGGGGGAGACGGCCTGGAGCAGCTTCCGCGCGTTCGGGCCCATGATGGCGAGGACGCCTTCGCCGGCCGTCACATCCGTGATCACGACGTGGCGTTCGCCGAGATGGCGGCGAAGCCAGGTCTCATCCGCGAGGCGGGTCGCGGCGGGAGTGACGACGAGGTAAGCGGTCTCGGAGAGGCGGGTAACGGTCACATCCGCCTCGATCCCGCCGGCCGTGTTCAAGAATTGGGTGTAGACGATGCGCCCGGCGGGCACCGCCATCTCGGCCCCGCAGACCTCGTTCAGGAAAGCCTCCGCATCGCGCCCTTCGACGCGCAGCTTACCAAAGCTCGACATGTCGTAGACGCCGATATTCTCGCGGATCGCGCGATGTTCGGCGGCAGCGTTCGGGAACCAGTTCTGGCGGTCCCATGAGTAGACGTATTCACGCTCTTGGCCCGGCGTGGCGTACCAGTTGGCGCGCTCCCAACCGGCGATCTCTCCGAACACAGCACCCCGAGCCTCAAGCTGAGCGTGGAAGGGGGAGCGGCGGACGCCGCGGGCCGTGGCCTTTTGGCGATAGGGAAAATGGTCGGCGTAAAGGAGGCCGAGCGTCTCCTTCGAGCGTTCGAAAAGGTACTGCTTGTTGCCCTGGAAGGGCTGCATCCGGGAGATGTCGACATCGCCTAGATCGAACGGCTTCTCGCCGGTCTCCATCCAACCCGCGAGCGCCATGCCGGCGCCGCCCGCGCTTTGGATGCCGATCGAGTTGAAGCCCGCCGCGACCCAGTAGTTGTCGAGCTCGGGTGCAAGACCGAGATGATAGGCGTCGTCGGGCGTGAAGCTTTCCGGGCCGTTGAAGAAGGTGTGGATCCCGGCCTCGGCAAGCATCGGCATGCGGTTCACGGCGTTCTCAAGGATGGGCTCGAAGTGGTCCATGTCCTCGGGAAGCTGATCGAACTCGAAATTCGCGGGGATGCCGTCCATGCCCCAGGGTTTGGCGTCGGGCTCAAAGGCGCCGAGGAGCATTTTGCCGGCGTCTTCTTTGTAGTAGGCGCATTCGTCGGGGACGCGGAGGACGGGGAGCTGGGTCAGCCCCTCGATCGCCTCGGTGACGATGTAGAAGTGCTCGCAGGCGTGGAGCGGCACGTTCACGCCGGCCATGCGGCCGAGCTTGTGGCCCCACATGCCGCCGCAATTCACCACATGCTCGGCCTCGATGGTGCCGGCTTCTTCGCCCTGGACCCAGTCCACATGGGTCACGCGGCGGCCGGTTTTGTGGAGGCCGGTGACTTCGGTCCGCTCCAGCACCTTGGCGCCCATCTGCCGGGCCCCCTTGGCGAGCGCGAGCGCGATGTTGGCCGGATCGCCTTGGCCGTCCTGGGGCAGCCAGACGCCGGCGAGAACGTCCTCGGTGTTCAGATGCGGGTAGCGGGCGCGGATCTCGTTCGGGCCGATGGGTTCGACCTCGACGCCGAATGCCCGCGCCATCGAGGCCTGGCGAAAGATCTCCTCCCGCCGTGCCTCGGTCAGCGCGACGGTGATCGAGCCGCAGCGGCGAAAGCCGGTGGAAACACCCGTTTCCGCCTCGAGCGTGCCGTAGAGTTCCTGGCTGTATTTCGCGAGCTTGGTGAGGTTCGCGGTGGCGCGGAGCTGCGCGATGAGCCCCGCCGCATGCCAGGTGGTGCCGGAGGTGAGCTGGCGGCGTTCCAACAAGACCACGTCGCGCCAGCCCTGCTTGGCCAAGTGATAGGCGACGGAGCAGCCGATGACGCCGCCGCCCATGACGACGACGCGGGCGGAGGAGGGGGGAAGGGCCATCACTGTCTCCTCAGGCGCGCAGGCGGGCGTTTTCGGGGTCCCAGATGGGCCCGTCGCCATGGACGGTCGCCGGATAGCGCTCGCCATAGATCTCGATTTCGAGCTTGGTGCCCGGCGCGCTCACATCCGAGCGCAGCATGGCGAGGGCGATCGCGCTGTCGACGCGGTAGCCCCAGCTCGACGAGGTAACCTCGCCGACGCGCGTCTCCCCCTGCCAGACATTCGACATATAGGGAGCATCGCAGCCATTGGTCTCGACCAGCATGGTGGCGAAGCGCTTGGCCGGGCCCCGCTGCTTCTCGGCGAGGAGTGCGGCACGACCCGGGAAATCCTGCTCCTTGTTGAAGCGGATGAACCGGTCGAGCCCACCTTCGAGGAGCGAGTAGTCGGTCGAGAGATCGCCCTTCCAGGCGCGGTAGCCCTTCTCCATGCGGAGCGAGTTAAGCGCGAACATCCCGAAGGGTTTGGCACCCGCCGCCGTTACGGCGTCCCAGATCGCGCCGAGGGCGGTGCCCTCCGCATGGACCTCCCAACCGAGTTCGCCTGCGAAGCTGACCCGGGCGAGCATCGCTGGGCGATCCGCGACGTTTGCGGACTGATGGCTGAGCCAGGGTAGGGAAAGGTCGCCATCGGTAAGGCCCGCCAGGATCGAGCGGCTTTCGGGGCCGGTCACGAGCAGGGTGGAAAGCTCTTCGGTACGATCCACGAGCGTGAGGCTGCCATCCGCCGGTAGCGCTTTGGCAAGCAGCTCAAAGTCGTGCCATTGCGCGGCGGCGGCGGTGATCAGCGTGAACTCGTCCTCGCCATGCCGGATCACCGACATCTCGGTGACGATCCGCCCGCGCTCATCTGGGAAATAGGCGAGCGTGAGGCGTCCAGGCTTCGGCAGGCCGCCGGCGATGCGGGTGCGGAGCCAGTCGGCCGCGCCCTCGCCCGAGAGTGCGAAGCGGGAGAAGCCGCAGATGTCGATCACGCCGCAGTGATCGCGCACAGCCTCGCATTCCTCGCGGATGCGCGGCTCCCAAGGGCCGCTGCGGGACCAGGTCTGCGTCGTTTCCTCCGAGGTGTCGTCGCCCGCTTGCGCGAACCAATTCGCACGCTCCCAGCCATTGTAGGGGCCGAACTGCGCGCCAGCGGCGGCCAGACGGTCATGCAGGGCCCCGCGCTTTTTGTCGCGCCCGGCGGGCCAGGCGTGGCGGGGGAAGTGCATGGCGTATTCGTGGCCATAGATCTCCATGCCCTTTTGCTTGGCAAAGTCGTCGTCGGCATAGGCGGTGTAGCGGCGCGGATCGACCGACCACATGTCCCACTCGGTCTGGCCGTGCACGATCCACTCGGCCGCGACTTTGCCGGCGCCACCGCCCTGCGCGATGCCGAAGGTGAAGCTGTGCGCCTCGAACGCGTCGCGCACGCCCGGCATCGGGCCGATCATCGGGTTGCCGTCGGGGGCATAGGGGATCGGGCCGTTGATCACGCGCCCCACGCCCTGACTGCCGAGGAGCGGCACGCGCGCCATCGCGTCCTCGATGTAGAACTCTAGCCGCTCCAGATCGTCGGGGTAAAGCTGGAAGCTGAAATCCTCCGGCATCGGATCATCGGGCGTGATCCAGTGCGCGCGGCAGTTCCGCTCGTAAGGGCCGAGATTGAGCCCCCCTTTGTCCTGGCGCAGGTAGTAGGAGATATCGACGTCGCGGATGATCGGCAGCTTGTGCCCGACCTCGGCGGTCCACTCCACGATTTCGGGGATTTCGTCGGTCAGAAGGTACTGGTGGGACATCACCACCATCGGCACCCGCCGGCCTCCATAGGGACGGAACCACTCACCAACCTCGCGGGCGTAGTAGCCGGCGGCGTTGACGACCTTCTCGCAGCGCACGTCGCCCTTGGGCGTCGCAACGACCCATTCATGTCCCTCGCGGCGGATGCCGGTCGCGGGGCAGAAGCGGGCAATCTTGGCACCCAGATCGCGCGCGCCCTTGGCCATCGCCTGGGTAAGCTGAGCGGGATCGATATCGCCGTCATAGGGGTCCCAGATCCCGCCGGCGAGGTCGTGAAGCTCCATGAAAGGATGCTTCTCCTTCAACTCGGCCGGCGTCATGATCTCGATTGGGACGCCCTGGCTGCGCCCCATGGCAGCCGCATGCTCAAACTCGCGCATCCGCTCGAGCCCATGTGCCAGCCGGACCGAGCCCGTCACGTGGTAGTTCATCGGATAGTCCACGCGCTCGGCCAGATTGCGATACATCTCAGCGCCGTAGCGCTGCATGTTCATGATCGCCCAGCTTGCCGAGAAGTTCGGGCAGTTGCCGGCGGCGTGCCAAGTGGAGCCCGCGGTCAGCTCGTTCTTCTCGAGCAGGAGGCAGTCGGTCCAGCCCTCGAGGGCCAGGTGATAGAGCGTCGAGACGCCGACAGCGCCGCCGCCGATGATGACGACGCGGGCGGTCGAGGGCAGATCGGACATGGCGGTCTCCTTGGCGTTCGGTTCGGTAGAGCTCAGTAGAAGTCAGTAGACGGGCGGCGAGATCACCCAGACGGCGATCGCGGGTTTGGGATAGGGGTTGGCCCAGCGGAAGGCCTCACCCCGGATGCGGAAACTGTCGCCCTCAGCGACCGTGAAATGCTCCTCGCCGATCCAGAGATCGAGCCGGCCTTCGACCATGTAGGCGACTTCCTGGGTCGGCCGGGTGACATGCTCCTGCCGTTCAGCGCGGGGCGCGAAGGTGGAGTGGACCATCTCGAAGCTGTCGGTGAGATCGGGCGAGAGGAGGCTTTCGGAGAGCCCCGCATCCCGTTCGCCGATCGTGCGGCGGGCCTTGGCGCGGACGATGCGACCGGCCTCACGCGCAGGCGCGTCTGCGGCACCGAAAAAGAGCGAAAGCGGCACGCCCAGAAGCTGCGCGACGGCCTGCAGATCGTCGAAGCCCGGATGCGAGATGCCGCGTTCGACCTGGCTCAACCAGCCGACGGAGCGGCCGAGTTTGCCAGCGACCGTCTCAAGCGTCAGGCCACGCTGCGTCCGCAGGGCGCGAAGATCGCGGCCAAGGTTCGATCGTGGGGTGAACGGGGCGTTCATGCGCAGCTCATGAAAATCATCGCTGTATTTTCACGACAATTCATCGACATTCGCAACCGTGAAATGCGACTCATGCCGTCGTTCTGAGGCTTTGGCACAGTTTGCCGCAGGAAGATGCGGGGCGCGCTGACCCCGAGGCGGCCGGCTCTACTGCGTAATGCCAGTCTCGGCCATTTCGTCGGCGATGCGGGAAATGCCTTCGGCGATCCTGGCCGTTGGGATCGAAGAGAAGGCCAGGCGATAGTGGCCCCGCCCCTCCGCCGGGTCTGCGAAAAACCCGTGACCAGGTTCGATCAGCACCCCTCGGCGGCGCAGACGATGGGCGAGTTCGTCCACATCGACGCCCGCCGGCGCGCGGAGCCACGCGCTGGAGGCGCCGAAGCGCGCGGGTCGTTCACCGTCGAGCCGGTGGTCGGTCAGAGCCGCGGCCATCGCTTCGCGCCGACGCCTGTAGGCCGCGCTCATCCGCGCGACCTGCGCGTCGTAATGGCCGAGCGAGAGGAAATAGGCGGCGGTGCGCTGGATATGGCCAGGTGGATGGCGAAGGACGAGGGCGCGGAGCGCGCGCGCCTCGTTGATAAAGGCTTCGTCCGCAACGAGATAGCCTAGGCGAAGGCCCGGAAACAGCGACTTCGAAAACGATCCCGCGTAGACGACCGACCCCGCCTCGTCGAGCGATTTGAGCGAGGGGGAGGGTGCTCGGAGCGGGCTGATCTCAAACTCGTAATCGTCCTCGACGATGATGAAACCATCCCGCTCCGCTCGCTCCAGCAGGTCCCGGCGCCGCGCGATCGGCATCGTCGCGTTCGTTGGGCATTGGTGGGAGACGGTCACGAAGAGGACGTCGATACCCGGCGGAACGGTATCGGGATCGAGCCCCTGCGCATCGACGTCGAGCGCGAGGCTGCGGCAGCGCATTGGCTCCAAGATGGTGCGAAGGCCCGGATAGCACGGGTTCTCCATCGCCGCAGTCCGCCGCTGCGTCAGCAGGATCTGCGCGGCGAGCCACAGCGCGTTCTGGGCGCCGAGGGTCAGCAGGATCTCTTCCGGCCGCGCCCAGATCCCGCGCCTCGGCAGGATGTTGCGCAGGATGTATTCGATCAGCCGGGGGTCGTCGCGCTCATAGGTGTCCGATGTCAGCGTGTCGAAATCCTTCTGCCCGAGCGCCTGAAGCGCGCAGAGCCGCCAGTTCTGATGATCGAATAGCTGAGGATCGATCTGGCCGTAGATGAAGGGGTAGGGATAGCGCTGCCAATCCGCGGGGCGCACGGGCGCCGTCGCGGTCGTGAAACGTCGGGCGAGGGCGCGCTGCCAGTCGACCGCCGCTGCCCGCCGCCGCGTCGGGCGCTCGAAGCTTGGCGGCTGCGGCGCATCCTCGGAGACGAAGTAGCCAGACCGACCGCGCGCCACCAGATAATCGTTTGCAACGAGGTCGGTATAGGCGAGCGTTACAGTGATGCGGCTGATGCCGAGATGGCGGGCGAGGGCGCGGGAGGAGGGCAGGCGCTCACCCGGCCGAAACCTGCCCGAGAGCACGCCGTCCACCACGATCTGGCGCAACTGCTGTTGTAGCGTCCCCTGAGAACCGGGGTCGAGGATGAAGGTCTCGACGGCGATGGCCATGGGTGGCGGGGGCGCTGGCGCCCCCTATCCCCGCTTACTGAAAGACGTTGGTGAGGGCCGTGTCGACCGCGGCCGTCAGCTCGTCGATATCGCTCTCGCTCGCGATCAGCGCCGGGCTGAAGCAGAGCGTGTTGTTGAGGCCCGGGATCGAGCGGTTGGTCATACCGACGATAACGCCCTGCTTCATGCAGTCGTCGACGACGGCCTTCACCAGCTTCTCGTCCGTTGGCTCTTTCGTCTCACGATCCGCCACGAGCTCGGCGCCGCAGAAGAGGCCCTTGCCGCGCACATCGCCGACGACGGCGTGCTTCTCCATCAGGCCATGCAGGTTCGCCATCAGACGCGCGCCCATGGCCTTGGTGTTCTCAAGGAGGTTTTCCTCCTCGATGATCGCCATGTTCTCAAGCGCCGCTGCCGGGCCCGCCGTGCAGCCCCCGAAAGTGGAGATGTCGCGGAAGTAGTTCATCGGGTCGGAGGCATCGTCCTTGAACATATCAAAGACGTCCTCGGTCGTGACTGTCAGCGCGATGGCCGCATAGCCGGAGGCGACGCCCTTGGCCATGGTCACGATATCGGGCTTCACGCCGTAGTTCTGATAGCCGAACCACTCACCCGTGCGCCCGATCCCGCAGACGACCTCGTCGATATGGATGAGGATGTCGTATTTCTTGCAGATCTCCTGGACCCGATCCCAATAGCCGTCGGGAGCCGGGATCACGCCACCACCGGCGGTCACCGGCTCAAGGCAAATGGCGCCGACG
>JBCDFC010000013.1:0-35036 GCA_039178805.1 Pseudomonadota bacterium
AGGCGGCCGGTGTTCGTGTTGTAGCGCGAGCAGTGGTAGCTGGGGGCGATCGTGAGGGGGCCGTTGGGCCCGGCTGCCATACTCTGGGCGCCGTGGGTGAAGGGGTGGTCCCTGAGGCGTTCGCCGAGGGCGCGCAGCGTACTTTCGTGCGCGATGCGACCGAGCGTGAGGATTGCGCGGAGCTTTGGTAGGTTTGCGATCTGGGCTGCGAGATGCGGTCGGCAGGCGGCGATCTCGGCAGCGGTCGGATTGTTGTTTGGTGGGGCGCAGCGGACGGCATTGGTGATTGTGACGCCGTTCAGACGGCAATCTTGGTCCGCAACGGCAGCGTCGGCGGGTGCCGTCCAGCCGTGTTTGCGAAGCGTGGCGTAGAGGAGTGCGCCGGAGGCGTCGCCCGTGAAGGGGCGGCCGGTTCGGTTGGCACCTTGTCGGCCGGGGGCCAAGCCTATGATGAGGAGACGGGCTTCTGGGTCGCCTCTGGAGGGGACGGCCCCGTTGAACCAGTTTGGCTCCGCCGCTGCGTTCTCGGCGCGATAGTCGACAAGCCTGCGGCAATTCTGGCAGTCGATGGGTGGGTCGGACGGCGCGCTTTGTATAACGGCGCCTGTGACCATCATATCGTCCCTGGCGGCGGTCTTAGCTGTGGCCGTTCTCTTCGGATTCCTGCCGCTGAGTGTTGGTCATCCGGTCCTCGCGCGGGGGACGGCCGATGACTTCTTTCAGCTCTTCGAGCTCGATGAAGTTGTCGGCCTGGCGGCGCAGATCATCCGCTATCATCGGCGGCTGCGAACGGATCGTCGAGACGATACTGACACGGACGCCCTTGCGCTGCAGCGCGGCCACGAGCGGTCGGAAATCGCCATCGCCCGAGAAGAGCACGATATGCTCCACATATTGCGCCATCTCCATGGCATCGATGGCGAGTTCGATGTCCATGTTGCCTTTGATCTTGCGCCGGCCAGTGCTGTCGGTGAACTCTTTCGCCGGTTTGGTGACGAGGCTGAAACCGTTGTAGTCAAGCCAATCGACCAGGGGCCGGATCGGGGAATACTCTTCATTCTCGATCAATGCTGTATAATAGAATGCACGCACCATCTTGCCCCTGCGCATGAACTCGGAGCGAAGGAGCTTGTAGTCAATGTCAAACCCTAGCGCCTTTGTCGCCGCGTAGAGGTTGGAGCCGTCAATGAACAGGGCTAGTCGTTCGTCTCGATAGAACATGCGATTGAAACTCGCTGTTGTTGCTTGGCGCGGGTTGCTGCGCCTTGGGTCCTGTGCACCAAAGGCCGGGGGCTGTCCATGGCGCGCTTCTCAGATATGGCCATTTTCTTAGGATATCGATGATAGAAGCGTTTCAAAATGGCATGCCTGGGACGAGAAATGTTCCCGTCGAGGGTGCGCTGATCGCCTTGGGCGCGAATCTCGCGGAGGGGGATCGGTCACCGCGGGAAACGCTCGAGGCAGCTTTGCTTGCCCTAGAGGAAGATGGATTCGCTGTCAAAGCCCGCAGTCGGTGGTGGCGGAGCCCTGCTTTTCCGCCCGGATCCGGTCCCGATTTTGTCAATGGCGCGGCGCGGATTGTCGGGTCTCGCGGCGATGTCGACGCAGAAACGGTGCTGAAGGCCCTGCATCGCGTCGAACGATCGCTTGGCCGGGAACGGCGGGCGCGCTGGGCGCCGAGGGTCTGCGATCTCGACTTGTTGGCTATTGGGAGCCGCGTGCTCCCCGATCCGGAGACCCTCGGCGATTGGATGGCGCTGACGGCGGAGGAGGCTGGGGAGCGATTGCCTGCGACCCTGCTGCTCCCTCATCCGCGTCTGCATGAGCGCGGTTTCGTCCTGGCCCCGCTGGCCGAAGTGGCGCGCGACTGGCGTCATCCACTGACGCTGCAAACCGTCGGGGAGATGCTCGAGGCCCTTCCCGAGACGGCGCTGGACGGTTTGCAGCCCATCGACGCATAGGCCGTTTGCTTGCATCAACGACGGCTTTCCGTCATATGAGGGGCCTTGAGCACAGCCGCTAGCCAGCAAGGAGCGCGCCCATGGCCCGCGTGACCGTCGAAGATTGCGTCGACAAGATCTCCAACCGGTTCGATCTGGTGATGCTTGCGTCGCATCGCGCCCGCAGCGTCTCGGCCGGGGCCGAGATCCTGGTGGAGCGCGACAACGACAAGAACCCGGTCGTGGCGCTTAGGGAGATCGCGGACAAGCGCGTGGTGCCCGATGAGCTGCGCGAAGAGGCGATCGAGAGCTATCAGCGGCATATCGAGGTGGACGAGCCCGAAGAGGACAACATGGCCCTTCTCATGGGTGGCGGAGAGCCTGCCGTGGGACCCTATGGCTCGCCGCCGATGGGCAATGCCTCGCCGCCCGATGCGCCAAGTGCGATGGACGATCTCGACGAGGAGAAACTCCTGCGCGCGCTCATGGCAGAGCAGGACCGCAGCTAAACGCCTCTCAGCGAAGAACGCGAAGCAAAGAGAGCCGTGAGCACCGCTTGCGGCCCTCTTTGTTTGCAACGCGCCTATGCAATCGGGTGGGGCCGCGTTGACCAACCTGCCGGCCAATGCCACCTTCAGCACTTATCCACAGCGTAAGAAGGCGGCGCGGGCGTGATCAGGCAGTTCGAGCTTGTCGAACGGGTCAGGGAGTACAACCCGAACGCCGACGAGGCGCTCTTGAACCGCGCCTATGTCTACGGCGCCAAATGCCATGCCAATCAGCGCCGAGCCTCGGGTGAGCCGTATTTCGGACATCCCGTGCAGGTTGCCAACATTCTGACCGGCCTTCGGCTCGACGATGCGACCATCGTTACGGCACTTCTGCACGACACGATCGAAGACACGCCCGCCACGGCCGAAGAGATTACGCGCCTCTTCGGGGACGAGATCGCCGAGTTGGTGGAGGGGGTGACGAAGCTCACGAAGCTCGAGACCTCTTCGCGGGAGGCGGCGCAGGCCGAGAACTTCCGCAAGCTCTTGCTGGCAATGGCGAAGGATGTGCGTGTCATCCTGGTGAAGCTTGCCGACCGGCTGCACAACATGCGCACGCTCGGCCATCTCCGCCCTGAGAAACGCCGGCGGATCGCGCAGGAAACAATGGATATCTACGCGCCGCTCGCCGGGCGCATGGGTATGCAGGGGATGCGCGAGGAGCTGGAGGATCTGGCCTTCGAGGTCGTCTATCCCGAGGCCCGCACGTCGCTCCTACGCCGCTTCATCAAGCTGCGGCGCGAAACCGGCGACCGGGTGCCGGAGATCGTGGCGGAAATCGAAGGACTGCTCGCCACCGAGGGGGTCAAAGGCGAGGTTCGCGGGCGGGAGAAGCGGGCCTATTCGATCTGGCGGAAGATGGAGGAGAAGAAGATCACCTTCTCCCAGCTCTCCGATATCTATGCCTTCCGGATGATCGTGCAGGATGAGGCGGACTGCTACCGGGTCCTCGGTGCCCTGCACCGGCATTGGCGCGCGGTGCCGGGACGGTTCAAGGATTACATCTCAAGTCCCAAGGCGAATGGTTATCGCTCGCTCCACACGACGGTATCCGGCCCGGGGGCGATGCGGGTCGAAGTGCAGATCCGCACGCATGAGATGCATTCGGTCGCCGAGACGGGGGTCGCTGCGCATTGGAGCTATCGCGACGGGGCGCGAACCGAGAACCCCTTCGCGGTCGAGCCCTTCGCCTGGCTGCGCGATCTGGTCGCGCGGCTTGAGAAAGGGGAGGAGCCGGCGGAATTCCTCGAGCATGTGAGGCTCGATATGTACACCGATCAGGTGTTCTGCTTCACGCCCAAGGGCGAGGTGATCGGGTTGCCGCGCGGTGCGACGCCCCTCGACTTCGCCTACGCGATCCACACGAATATCGTCGATCGCTGTGCGGGTGCCCTTGTCGATGGGGCCCGGGCGCCGCTGTGGACGCGGCTCAGAAACGGGCAGCAGGTCGAGATCATCACGGCCGAGGGCCAGCAGCCGAGCCCGCATTGGGAGGACCTCGCGCTGACCGGCCGGGCGAAGCACGCGATCCGGCGAAACCTGCGGGAGCAGCGTCGCGAGCAGGAGGTCAGCCTCGGTCGCGACATGGCGGTGCAGGCGTTTGCGAGGCTGGGTCGCGAAGCCTCGGACAAAAGCTTTAAAGCCGCGGCTGAGAAGCTCGGCTATGCAAATGCCGATGCGCTCTTCGTAGCGCTCTGCCGGCTTGAGCTGCGGGGGCGGCAAGTCGTGGAGGCGGTCTATCCGGCGCAGCCCGTGGAGCTTGCCGAGGATCACACAGAGCCCTTGGAGCCTGGTACCCGTGTGATGGGCGTGCCGCGCGGCTTGGCCACAAGCTTCTGCACGCGGTGTTGGCCGCTACCTGGGGAGCGTATCATCGGGCTTAGACGGCGGGGCGGGATCACGGTGCACACGGCCGATTGCGCCGTGCTTGAGGCCTATGAGGACGATCTGACCCGCTGGCATGATCTGCGATGGCAGCCCGACTCAGCGCGTCGCCCGGCGAATTTGGCGCGGATCGTCCTCGATATCGACAATGCTCCCGGAACGCTCGGGCAGGTTTGCATGTTGGTCGGTGAGCAGCACGCCAACATCGCCAACCTGGCCGTGCTGTCGCGTCAGCCCGAGAACTTTCGCATGACGATCGATCTTGAAGTGAGAGATCTTCGTCATCTCAACGATATCCTCACGGCGCTTGACGCACAGAGCTACGTGACCCATGCGGGGCGAGCGCGCGATGAAGGGGCGGCGGTGGAGCAGGAGCAGCCGAGCTTGCCGCTCGGCAGGGCCGCGGGCGCGTGAAAGACGGGAGCGGGCGCGCGGGGGCGCGATCGGTCTCTCGGGAAAACAGTTCCGGCGCTAGGGGGCGACGCGACGGAGCGAGCACCCTACATACCGCCCGACAGCGATTTCCCGCCGTGGAGGGCGGCACGCCATCATGGTCTTTAAGCGACGGGAACAGCCGAGCATCGGCGAGCGTGCACGCGAGTTGGTTTACCCGCGCAAGGGGTTCTGGCGCGGGATGGGATATCTCGGCAAACGCGTGCGCCGCTTGCCGGACAGCCCGCATCGCATCGCCCTCGGCTTCGCCTGCGGGGCGCTTGCATCCTTCACGCCCTTCTTCGGCTTTCACTTCTTCGTGGCTGCCGGCATCGCCTGGGCGCTGCGCGCGAACATCGTCGCGAGCCTGATCGGCACGATTGTCGGCAACCCTTTCACTTTCCCGCTAATCTCGACGAGCGCTCTCTATGTCGGGCGCTGGGTCATGGGGCGCGGCGACGACGGCTCCGATTTCGATGCGGTGACGGATGCGTTCGGCGACGCCTTCGGCGCCATTTGGTCGACAATGAAGAGCTGGTTCGGCTTCGGCGATAGCATGTGGGACGGGCTACTGACCTTCTTCGATGAGGTCTTCCTGCCCTATCTCATTGGCGGCGTTCTGGTCGGCCTCGTCACGGGTGTGATATTCTACATTGTTATCGGCCCTACCGTGGATGCCTATCAGATCCGGCGTCGCAAGCGGCTGGAGGAGGCGCAGGCAAGGCGTCAGCGAGACATCGATCGTGAGCTCGACGCCTACGCCATGCATGACACCGAGGGAGACAATGCCTGAGATCGCGACCGACCGCCTTACCCGCCCGCTCGGCCATCTGCGTCTTGGTGTGAACATCGACCATGTGGCGACGATCCGGAACGCCCGCGGTGGGCCTCATCCCGATCCCCTTCGCGCCGCGCAGATCGCGGAGGCGGCCGGGGCGGATGGGATCACGGCCCATCTGCGCGAAGATCGCCGGCACATGACCGACGAGGATATCGAGCGGCTGATGGCCGATCTCCGCCTGCCGCTGAATTTCGAGATGGCGGCGACGGACGAGATGCAGGCGATCGCGCTCCGCCATAAGCCGCATGCCGTTTGCATCGTGCCTGAGCGGCGTGAGGAGCGGACGACAGAGGGCGGGCTGGAAGTTGCGGCCGACGAGAACCGGCTTGCCCATTTCATCGCCCCGCTGCGCGATGCCGGGTGCCGCGTCTCGATCTTCATCGCGGCAGAGCCGCGGCAGATCGAGAGCGCAGCGCGGATCGGCGCGCCTGTGATCGAGCTTCACACCGGAAGCTACTGCGATACCCACGGCGAGGGTCGGCTGTCGGAACGCGATGCCGAGCTCGAGCGTCTGCGCGAGATGTCGGCCTTTGCGCATTCGCTCGGCCTCGAGGTCCATGCCGGCCACGGCCTTACCTATGAGACCGCGGGGCCCGTCGCACAGTTTCCCGAGGTGATGGAGCTCAACATCGGCCACTTCCTGATCGGTGAGGCGATCTTCTCCGGCCTCGATAGCGCGATCCGCCGCATGCGCGACGTGATGGATCGCGCCAGACGCGAAGCCTTCGGCGAAGGGGCTGCTTGATTTCCAGGGAAAGAATAGCGATATTTCTTTCGTGAGGAGATGTCGCCATGCTGGAAGTCGCAGAGGCTTCGCCGACGCAGAAAGAACGAGAGGCGGTCGTCGCCAAGGCGGTCGTCAACGCCGGCACGGCCTTGGGCCTGACCCAGAAGGAGATCGCTCGAGCCATAGGGGCGAGCGAAGGCCAGATCAGCAAGGCTAAGGCAGGCAAGGCCACCCTGACGGGTAAGCCCTATGATCTCGCCTGCTATCTCATCCGCGTGTTTCGTTCGCTCGATGCCGTAACCGGTGGCGATGGAGAGAGCACGCGGCAGTGGATGCGCCATCACAACACTGACCTCGGCGCCGCCCCCGCGCTGCTGATCGCGAGCCCGGCCGGCCTCGTCGATGTGATGAACTATCTCGACGCAGCACGCGCCCCGCTGTGACGGCCGCCGAGGCCCACCTTCCCTTCGCGCCCTATAGCGGTCGTGTCTGGCGGTTGATCGAGGGCCAGTACCGTCCGGCAACCAACAAGATCGTCGACATCCTGCGCGAGCAGCAGGTTCTGGAGGAGGCCTTGGAGGCGACGAAGCCGCCGATCCCGCCGGAATGCGCGCATCTCGACTACCGGCTGAGCGCGCCGTTTCGCTACGGCATCTACCCGGGCAACTCGCGCTTTCGCCGGCCCGGGCGGTCGCCGGGCGTCTACTATGCGGCCGAGCGCTCCCTGACGGCTGCTTTAGAGACTGCGTGGTGGAGCGCGGTGCGCTTCTTCCGGGCGTCGCCTGACACGAAGCTCCCCGATCAGGCGTTGGATCGGAGCGCGATAGAAGCGGCTGTCGCAGCGCCAATCGCGCTCGACCTTATGGAACCGGCGATGGCAGGCGCGGGACCTTGGATGGATCCCACCTCGTACGAGGCTTGCCAGCAACTCGCCGACCGCGCGCGTCACTCGGGTTGCGAGGCAATCCGCTACGCCTCGGTGCGCGACCCTGACGAACGCGCTAACCTCGCTCTTTTGAGCTGCCGGGCCTTCGAGCGCTCAGCACCGGTCGGCGAAGAAAGCTGGCACATCTTCCTCAAACCCGACCGCGTGCAGCTCTTCAACGAGACCGGACGCGCTCAGTATGAGTATCGGGTAGGGGAAACCGCGTTCGCGTACGCGGGTTAGCGCCTCGATGATCTGCCGGCCCGGTTCGAACGCGGGACAATGCGGAAATCGGCGCGTCCGAACTGTAGCTGCGCCAAGCGGGCCACCATCGTGAGCGACCTGCGTCCTTCAGCCGTCAAACGCCCATGCACGCCTTGTGAAGCCTCGTGCTCACAACGACAGTGTGGCGGATGATTATCGGGATCGGGACGGACATTGCGGATATCCGGCGGATCGAGAACACGCTCGACCGGTTCGGGGAGCGTTTCGTGATGCGTGTGTTCACGGAGATCGAGCAGGCCAAGTCGGAGCGGCGGCGGATGCGTGCGGCCTCCTATGCCAAACGGTGGGCGGCAAAGGAGGCCTGCTCCAAAGCGCTCGGCACCGGCTTGCGCATGGGGGTAGCCTGGCGAGAGATGGAGGTCGTGAACCTTCCATCGGGTCAGCCGACCATGCGCCTCCATGGTGGCGCGGCGGAGCGTCTGGCGGGCCTCATGCCAGAGGGTCATGCGCCTGAGATTCATGTCAGCATCACCGACGATCACCCCTATGCGCAGGCCTTCGTCGTGATCGAGGCGCGCCCGCTCTCGCGCGTCGGTTGAATTGCGCGGCAAAGACGCGCGTTGCAGCCCGTCCCGCGGAACCGTGTGCGGGCGCCGCTTGACACCCCCGGCACCGCCCCGTCAAACAGCGCCATCACTCCGCAGAGCGCAGGGCCCATGGAGACTACCGAGAAGAAGACGGAGAGCGTGTGGGACACGCTCAAGACGATCTTCTGGGCGCTGCTGATCGCCGCTGCCTTCCGATCGTTCCTGTACCAGCCCTTCTCGATCCCCTCGGGGTCGATGAAGCCGACATTGCTTGTTGGTGACTATCTCTTCGTCACCAAGTTCTCCTATGGCTACTCTAACTTCTCCTTCCCGTTCGCGCCGGGCCTGTTCGACGGGCGCATCTGGTCGACCGAGCCGGAGCGGGGCGATGTGGTCGTCTTCAAGCATCCGCAATTCGACGCTTGTTCGGAAGATCCGTTCACCGCGATGGTGAACTTTCTGGCGAGCTTCGTGCGCCCTGCGGCGGCGTCGAGCGATTGCGTCGACTACGTCAAGCGGGTGGTCGGGCTGCCCGGCGATCAGGTGCAGGTGAAGGAGGGGATCCTCCACATCAACGGCACGGCGCTCGAGACCGAGCAGATCGCGGATTTCGCCGAGGTCAAGGCGCTGCGCGGATCGCCGCCGCGCCCGCCGCAATGCGCGAATGGCTCGGTCCGGCTTGGCGAGATCTGCCTCAAGCAGCAGTTCGTCGAGACGCTGCCCGATGGCCGCCAACACCTCGTGCTGAACATCTCGGGTGTGGTTGGGGGCACAGGCTCCGCTGGGCCGAGGAACGCCGACAACACCGCCGTCTTCGAAGTGCCCGAGGGCCATTTCTTCTTCATGGGCGATAACCGGGACAACTCGGTCGACAGCCGTTTCCCATCCGTCGGCTTCGTACCCTTCGAGAACCTGATCGGTCGGGCGGATGTCATCGCGATCTCTTCCGATGGCCCGTTCTGGAAGATCTGGCAATGGCGGGGCGACCGCTTCTTCAAGGCGATCGAGTGAGCGCGAAGCCGAAGGGTGGCGATGCAGGCGGCGCCGCCCCGCCGAAAGCACGACCGGGTAGCATTAGGGCGGTGGAGAGTTTCGGGCTCGCGCTCGGCCACCGTTTCACGCGGCCTGATCTCTTGGCCGAGGCGCTGACGCATCCCTCGGCCGCTGGGCCCGCGCGCCCCGACAATCAACGGTTGGAGTTTCTCGGCGATCGCGTCCTGGGGCTGTTGGTGGCCGAGGCGCTGATGGAAGCATGGGCCGAGGAGCACGAGGGGACGTTGGCGCCTCGGCTGAACGCTCTGGTCCGCCGGGAGACGTTGGCGGAGATCGCGGTCGAGATCGGGTTGGGGGCGCATTTGGTGCTCGGCCGATCCGAGAACATCTCCGGCGGAAGGCGCAAAACGGCGATCCTGGCCGATGCGGTCGAGGCGGTCATAGCGGCGCTTTATCTGGATGGCGGGTTGGCCGCTGCGCGCAACTTCGTGCGTCGGCATTGGGTGGGTCGGCTGAAGGCAGAGGCCGAAGCGCCCATCGACGCCAAGACCCGGCTGCAGGAGTGGGCGCAGGCGCGCGGCATGGCGCCCCCCGACTACGCGCTCATCGATCGCGACGGGCCTGACCACAAACCGGAGTTTACGGTGGCAGCCCAACTCGCCGACGGCCGCACAGCCGAAGGTCGCGCCCGCAGCAAGAAAGTCGCGGAGCAGGCAGCAGCCGAAGCGCTGCTGACAGAATTGGAGAACGAGGCGACGTGAGCGTGAGGTACTGCTTTGACATGGCTGCGGCTGCGACCGAGTGCATCCTGGTGGGCGCTGGCGGAGTTGGCCTGAATGCACAGGCTGAACGCTCGTGACGGAGGATCAGGGTCAATCGACGCGCTGCGGCTTCGTCGCTCTTATCGGGGAGCCGAACGCTGGGAAATCGACGCTCTTGAACCGGATGGTGGGGGGCAAGGTCTCCATCGTCACCCATAAGGTTCAGACGACGCGGGCTCGGATCCGGGGCATCGCGATGGCGGGTGCCGCACAGATCGTCTTCGTCGATACGCCCGGGCTCTTTCAACCGCGCCGGCGGCTTGATCGCGCGATGGTCTCGGCCGCCTGGGCAGGGGCCGAGGATGCCGACGTCGTGGTGCTGCTGATCGAGGCGCATAGGGGGTTTACCGAAGGGGTTGAGCGCATTCTGGACGAGCTCGACGCCCATCTGCCGGAGGGCAAGCCGCTCGCGCTCGCCATCAACAAGATCGACCGAGTCAAGGCGGAGAGCCTGCTTGCGCTTTCGGCCAAGTTGAACGAACGTCGTAGCTTCGCGTCCACGTTCATGATCTCCGCTGAGCGGGGTTATGGCGTCGAGGATCTGCGGGAGTGGCTGGCGGAGCGCCTTCCCGAAGGACCATGGCACTACCCTGACGATCAGATCGCGGATCTGCCGCTCAGGCTGCTCGCGGCTGAGATCACGCGGGAGAAGCTGACCCTGCGCCTGCACCAGGAGCTGCCCTATCAGCTCACCGTCGAGACCGAGCAGTGGCTGGATCAGAAGGATGGCTCTGCCCGGATCGAGCAGATCGTTTACGTAGCGCGCGACGGGCACAAGGGCATCGTCCTCGGAAAGGGGGGCACCACGGCCAAGGCCGTGGGCGCTGAGGCTCGGCGCGAGATCGCGGACCTGCTTGGCCGGCCTTGCCACCTCTTCCTGACCGTGAAGGTCAGACCGGGCTGGCTGGAGGAGGCCGCGCGGTTCCGCGAGATGGGCCTCGACTGGCGCGACGGTCAGTAGGGATGGACCGGCTTGCCACGCATCTCTGGGTCGCTGCCTATCGTGCGCGGCTCGAGATCGAGGGCGTGTACTCCCATATCGTCCATCGCGGCGATGCGACTGCGGGCGCGGTGATGGTGAAGGTCGCGACGATGGACGGGCAATCGGTCCTTTGGGAGCGCGGTTGGGATGAGCATGGCGGGCCAGCCTGGGTGTCGGCAACGGCATCCATCGCCGAGGCCGATGCGGACGCGCAGATCGCGCGCGCCAGATCGAGAGACCGCGATTTGTGGGTCATCGAGGTCGAAGATCCTCGTGGCCGGCACTTTTTAGACGATCCGAGCCTGACATGAAGACAGATTGTCGCGAATTCGCGCTATTTTCGATCTCTTTAACCCGAGAGTTGGACTAGCGCTCCTAGGGTGTGTTCCGGGCTGCTCCTCGATCGGAGGAGCGTGGGCGATAGGGGAAGAGGTGCTGCGATGGATTGGCGCGACGAAGGGATCCTTCTTAACGTGCGGGAGCATGGCGAGAGCGCGGCGATCATCGATGTCTTGACGAGTGCTCATGGCCGCCACGCGGGGCTTGTCCGAGGGGGGCAGGGCCGCACGATGTCTGCGGCACTGCAGCCAGGCGCGCAATTGACCCTCGAATGGCGCGCACGGCTCGAAGATCATCTGGGCAATTATCGTATCGAGCCCATTCGGAGCCGGGCTGCCATCCTGATGGAGGATCGGGCGGCGCTTGCGGCATTCAACGCGATGGCGGCGCTTGTCACGACTTTCGTGCCGGAGCGGGAGCCCGATTTCGAACTCTATGAGGCGACCTTGGATCTCGTCGACGATCTGTGCGAGCGCCCGCGTGACTGGCCCGGCACCTATGTGCGGTGGGAGGGTACTTTTCTCGCCGCTTTGGGCTTTGGGCTCGATCTCTCGCGCTGTGCTGCTACCGGCACCCGGCACGATCTGGCCTTTGTGAGCCCGAGAACCGGCCGGGCGGTGAGCCGGGATGCGGGTGGGCCCTACGCGGACCGGTTGCTGCCCATCGCATCTTTCATGGTGGGTGAGGGGGTGGTCACCATCTCCGGCGTCCGGGCGAGCATGCGGACGCTCGGCTGGTTCCTTGAGAACCGGGTGAGCCCCGCAGTCGAGCGTGAGGGGCCGTTGCCCGAGGCGCGAGCGCGGCTGATGCAGCTCTTTGAGCGGATGGATCTCCCGCCTCGGCCGCAATCCCCCGCAGGCGCGCCGGTGGTGCCGGAACCCAATCATCGCGAGGAAGCCTGGCATCGTCGGCTGGGTGTGTCGCGTGGGGTCGTCTGACGGACCGTCGCGCCGCCCTAGGTTCGGGCCGTGATGCGGTGAGCCCGGTTGCGGTGTCCGAACGGATGCTTCGATCGAGGAACGTGCAGCGACCCGCGATTTGGCCGCAACCCCGCCACATGCACCGGAATGGCGCGCCTCTCACCACAGAACGGTTTCAAGTTCCCCGCGACGTCCGGCGTTTGCGGGACATATGCGACGCGGAGTTGCCGTATTCGGTGATGCGATACATCTACCTGGCATAGACGCTCGCAGGGCATTGCGGTAACGACGGTAGAATGGCGAGCCCGCCGCACCCGTTCGCCGCCATGTATCGGCGCGACTGCCAGGGGAACGACGATGACGAAACCGCCGCTCGAGCTCTTTCTCGCTGATCCGCGCGGGTTTTGCGCCGGTGTCGTGCGCGCGATCGAGATCGTGGAGAAAGCGATCGAGAAGTGGGGGGCGCCGGTCTTCGTCCGCCATGAGATCGTGCACAATCGCCATGTCGTCGATGAGCTTCGGGCGAAGGGAGCGGTGTTCGTCGAGGAGCTGGACGAGTGTCCCGACGACCGTCCGGTGGTCTTCTCGGCGCATGGCGTGCCGAAAGCGGTTCCGGCGGAGGCTGCGCGGCGCAACATGGTCTATGTGGACGCGACCTGCCCGCTCGTCTCGAAAGTGCATATCGAGGCTGAGCGCCATCACGCCCGCGGCTACCAGATCGTTATGATCGGTCATGAAGGGCACCCCGAGACCGTCGGAACCATGGGTCAGTTGCCGGATGGCGAAGTGATCTTGGTGGAGACGGTGGAGGATGTGGCGGTGATCGAGCCGCGCGACCCGGAGATGCTGGCCTTCATCACGCAGACCACTCTGTCTGTCGACGACACGGCCGCGGTCGTTGCAGCCCTCCAAGAACGTTTCCCGGCGATCGTCGGGCCGCACAAAGAAGATATCTGCTACGCGACGACGAACCGCCAGGCGGCGGTTAAAGAGATGGCGCCGATGATCGATGCGCTGCTGGTTGTCGGTGCACCGAACTCCTCGAACTCCCGCCGTTTGGTCGAGGTCGGCAAAGCTGCCGGTGCCTCCTACGCGATGCTGGTCCAGACCGCCGCCGATATCGACTGGCGCGCCATCGACGGGATCAGTGCGGTGGGCATCACGGCTGGGGCGAGCGCGCCGGAGGTGCTGATCAATGGCGTCGTGAATGCCTTCTCTGAGCGTTATGATGTGACGATCCACCGGGTCGTGACTGCCGAGGAGAATGTGAGCTTCAAGGTTCCCCGCGTTCTGCGCGAGCCGGCCTAGCCCATCCAATGGATCGCGGCACGCTCGATTTCTACGACGCCAATGCCGATGCGTATGCCGCATGCTCCGAGACCGATCACGGATTGCAGCATCTCGCCCTGTTCGCAGCAGACCTGCCGTCGGGGGCGACTGTGTTGGACTTCGGGTCCGGCGACGGTTGGGCGGCCGGCTGGCTTGCGGCCGAAGGGTTCGACGTTCTCGCCTTCGATGGCTCGGAGGCGTTGCTTGACCTGGCGGCCCAACGGCCCGGCGTGCGGACCGAGCTTGGTACCTTCGACAGCTTCGATGCGGTGGAGGCCTATGATGGCGTCTGGGCGTCGTTCTCGCTTCTCCATGCCCCTCGGGCCGATCTGAGCGCGAATATCGGACGGCTGGCGGCCGCGCTGGTTCCTGAGGGGCGCCTTTTTGTCGGGCTCAAGCGCGGGCAGCATGAGGCGCGCGATGCGCTCGGCCGTTTCTATGCCTATTTCGAGCCTGAAGAGGTCATCGAGGCTCTGACGGAGAACGACCTCGAAGTACTGAGCGCGACGAGCGCCGAAGGCAAGGCGATGACCGGCGACACGGAAACGTTCCTCTACTTTCACGCCCGCAGCGCCGACTAGCCTGGGCCATAGGGCCGAGATCTTTGAGGCATCTCTCGTCCCCAAGCATCCCGGCTAAGACCGGCGATGGGGGCGTGCACGCGGTTCGGTTCTGCGGGAAAGCGTGAGCTGCATTGGTCACCACCTGCCCACTCTGCTAACGCCCTTGGGATCTCTGCGAGCGGGACCTCTCCGACCATGACTGAGCTTTTCGCCTACACCGATGGTGCTTGCTCCGGCAATCCGGGCCCCGGCGGGTGGGGTGTGGTGCTGGAAGCCGTGCGTGGCGGTGAGGTCGTGAAGGCGCGGGAGCTTTCGGGGGGCGAGCCCGCGACGACGAACAACCGTATGGAGCTGATGGCGGCGATCATGGCGCTCGAAGCGCTTGAGCGAGCCTCGACGATCACGGTGGTCACGGATTCGAGCTACCTGAAGGATGGGATCACCGGCTGGATCTTCGGCTGGAAGAAGAACGGCTGGAAGACGTCCGCGAAGAAGCCCGTCAAGAACGCTGAACTTTGGCAGCGCCTGGACGCTGCACAGGCCCGCCATCGTATTACTTGGGAATGGGTAAAAGGCCATGCTGGTCACCCGCAGAACGAGCGCGCCGACAAGCTCGCGCGGGGTGAGATTACGCGGCTCAAGGAGCCGGGCTGATGCCGTTCCGCGTCCTCTCGATCACCGCGCCGCGGAGTAGGGCGGAACGTCTTCGCCAGATTGGAGAGGCCGCTGGGGCAAGTCAGATCGCCATCGTACCGGCAGAGATCTGGCCACCGCCGGCGCGCCCTTTGGCGCAGCGCGAGGCCCGCGCCGTCGAGGGTCCCGACACAAGAGCCGAGAGCGCCTTGGCGCCCGATCCACCGGTCGGCACACCGCATGGCGATATGCCGGTGGCTGGGGAGGCGGTTCTTGTGACCATGCTGGTGGGAGAGATCGGGCGTCAGGCGCTTCTCGACAATCTCCAGGATGCGCTCGAAGGCTGCCGAAACTGGCGGATCATCGTCACCGAGACGGCCGCTGTCGTCCCGCAGACGCAGGATGAAGGCCGCATGGAGGAGGAGCGGGCGGATGAGCGCTCCCGCCGCGCCCGTGCTGCGTCGCGGGAGGAGCTGTACCAGCAGGTCGCGGGTGGGGCTGCGCTCACGCGGGATTTTCTGACGCTCGTGATGCTCTCGACCGTGGTCGCGGGCGTCGGGCTTGTGAACGACAATGTCGCCGTGGTGATCGGGGCGATGGTGATTGCGCCTTTGTTGGGACCAAACCTCGCCATCGCGTTGGCGACCGCCGTGGGCGACCGGGCGATGGTGATCGCGGCGCTGCGCAGCTTGGCGGCGGGGCTTGCACTGGCTGTGGGGCTTGCGGCGCTGCTCCCACTCGCTTTCGAGATTGATCTTGGAAACCAGGAACTCGGCAGCCGAACCGTTGTCGGGTTCGATGCTATCGCCCTCGCGCTCGCCTCGGGCGCCGCAGCGGCGCTCTCGATCTCGACCGGTGTCTCATCGGTGTTGGTGGGGGTTATGGTGGCGGCAGCCTTGTTGCCGCCTGCCTGCACCATAGGTATCGCGCTCGCGGTTTGGGAGCCCTGGGCTGCGGCTGGGGCGGCGCTTCTACTGGGCGTGAACCTGGCCTCGGTAAACCTCGCCGCCATCGGTGTCTTTCTGGCCAAGGGCGTGCGCCCGCGGACCTGGCACGAGCGGTCGGGGGCCCGGCAGTCGGTAAGGCTTACGATACTCGTGCTTGCCATCGGTCTCGCCGTCCTGACGGTCTTGATCCTCGCAAGCCAGCGCGTCGGGTGAGACCGTGCTGAGCCCCGTGCTGAGCCTTGTGCTGGGCCCCGTGCCGAGCCTCGTGCTGAACCCGGTGCTGAACCCTGCGCCTTGACCCGCAGCCTCACCGACGCGACATCACTGACACAGCCGAGAAACGGGAGGACCCTATGTTCGATTTGAGCGAACGAAGCCTGCTTGCCGCGCAATCCTATATCGATGGCGCCTGGGTGAGCGCGGATGACGGTCGAACCTTTGCCGTCACGAACCCGTCGACCGGCGAGACGATTGCCGAGGTCGCCGATTGCGGCGTTGCGGAGACGAAACGGGCGATCGCGGCGGCGAAGCGCTCACAACCCGCCTGGGCGGCGAAGACCGCGAAGGAGCGGGCGCAGATCCTGCGCCGTTGGTTCGAACTGATCACGGAGTATACGGACGATCTTGGCCGATTGCTGACCGCCGAGCAGGGCAAGCCGCTGGCAGAAGCCAAGGGAGAGATCGGCTATGGCGCCTCTTTCATCGAGTGGTTCGCCGAGGAGGGGAAGCGGATCTACGGCGAGACGATCCCGGGCCATCAACCGGATAAGCGCCTCGTCGTGCTGCGCCAGCCGGTCGGCGTCGTGGGTGCGATCACGCCCTGGAACTTTCCAAATGCGATGATCACGCGGAAGGTGGGCCCGGCCTTGGCCGCCGGGTGCAGCGTGGTCCTGAAACCCGCGGAGCTTACGCCGCTCTCGGCAACCGCGCTCTGCGTGCTGGCGGAGCGGGCGGGCGTGCCGGCCGGTATTCTGAACGTCGTAACTGGTCTCGACGCGCCGGGGATTGGGCTCGAGCTTTGCACCAACGAAGCCGTGGGCAAGATTACCTTCACGGGCAGCACCGAGGTCGGCCGGATCCTGATGCGCCAGTCGGCCGAGAGCATCAAGAAGATGAGCCTCGAGCTTGGCGGCAACGCGCCCTTCATCGTGTTCGACGATGCGGATCTCGACGCGGCCGTCGAGGGCGCGATCATGTGCAAGTTCCGCAATGCCGGGCAGACCTGTGTTTGCGCGAACCGGATCTACGTGCAGGCAGGTGTCTATGACGCCTTTGCAGAGAAGCTGGCCAAGGCGGTCGAGGGCCTGACGGTCGGCGATGGCTTCGAGGAGGGGAGTAAGATCGGGCCGCTGATCGAGCCTGCGGCGCTCGACAAAGTCGAAGCGCATATCGCCGACGCCAAATCGAAGGGCGGACGCGTGCTGCTGGGTGGCGGGCGGCATGCCAAGGGTGGGCTCTACTTTGAGCCAACGCTTCTGACGGATGTGCCGGCGGATGCGCTGGTGAGCCGGGAGGAGACCTTTGGCCCGGTGGCGCCGCTCATCAAGTTTTTGGAGGAGAGCGAGGCTGTCGGATTGGCGAACGCCACGGAGTTCGGGCTGGCGGCCTATTTCTATGCGCGTGATCTCGGCCGGGTTTGGCGCGTGGCGGAGGGCTTGGAGAGCGGGATCGTCGGCATCAATACGGGCATCATCTCGACCGAGGTCGCGCCCTTCGGCGGTGTCAAGCAATCGGGGCTCGGCCGCGAAGGCTCGAAGCACGGGATCGAAGAGTATCTTGAGATGAAGTATCTCTGCATGAGCGTCTGACGCCTCCAGAGGCCTCAGAACTCTCGAAGGCCTCGTAAGCGGAATCGCGGCTGGTCGCCGCGATGAGTCTTGCGGGGTCGCGGTTGGGGGGCTTTGGCGCCCGCTGGCTTCTATGCCTCTGCCGGTTGTGCCTTTGCGGTTTGGCCCAGGGGGCGGAGCAGCAAGTGGCAGAGTGGGGGCACGACGACGAGCGTGAGCGGTGACGCGATGGCGAGCCCACCGATCATGATCGTTGCCATCGGCTCGAACAGGGCGCCGCCGTCGAGCGCCATGGGTAGGAGGCCGAAGATCGTGGTGAGGGAGGTCAGCATGATCGGCTTTGCCCGCGCCTCGGCCGCGCGCACGACGGCGTCGGCGATCTCGTGGCGCTCCCGCTCGATATCGATCTGATTGATCAGCACGATGGCGTTGTTGATGATGATGCCCATCAGCGACATGAGCCCCAGCATCGCGAAGAAGGAGAGCGGTTGTACCGTCGCGATCATCGCATAGGGGGCGCCGATCACGATGAAGGGGATCGTGAGGAAGGTCGCGAGCGAACGGCGCAGCGAATTGAACTGAAAGACCAGCGCCGCCAGCATCACGCCAAGGGCGATGGGCAAGTTGCCGCCCATCTGACCCATGACATCGGCGCTGTCCTCGATCTCTCCTCCGATGAAGACCTCGTAGCCGGGGCCGAGATCGAGCGCGTCGAGGGTCGGTTGGATGCGGGCGAGCGTCTCCTGGGCGCTGAGGACTGCGCTTTTGCCTGAGATCACGATGCGCCGGACTTGGTTCTCGCGCCGGATCTCCGAGTATTCGAGCTCGGGCCGGAAATCGGCCACCTGATCGACGGCGATGATCTGACCGCCTGTGGCGATGGTGAGGTTGGCGATGTCCTCGACGCTGTCGCGCGCACGAGCGGTGGCGCGCATCACGATGGGGATCTGGTCGTCGCCGTCTCGAAAGACCGAGTACTGAGTGCCGGAGAAGTAAGCGTCCATCACTTCGGAGATGTCGCGGGAGGTGATACCGTATTCGCGGGCCTTGTCCTGGGCGATGTCAACGACGACTTTGACGACCTTGTTGCCCCAGTCGCTCTCGTTCTTGACGACGTTTGGGAGCGTGGCGATCGCGGCTTCGACATCCCGAGCGGCGGTCATCAGAGCCTCGGCATCGGGGCCTGAGATCTCGACTTCGACGACGCCGGATTCGGAGCCGCCCTGTGGCAGGCGCGTGACGCGGAACCGCGCTTCGGGGAAGGCTTCGACGAAGACGCGGCGGGCGCGGAGCGCCATCTCTTGTGCCGCTTCGAGGCTTGCGACGTTCACATGAAAGAAGGCGCTGGCGCGGTCCGGGTCGGCGGGGTTGAGGCCGAGATTGAAGCGCGGGCCGCCGTCGCCGACATAGGCGGTGCTGTTGATCACCTCCGAGTTGATGGTGGGATCGGAGAGCCAGTCCTGCACGCGGAGCGCCATACGCTCGGTCTCGGAGATCGCGGCGCCGTTCGGCAAATCCATATAGACGAGGAAGTCGGAGCGCTCGCTGAACGGGAACATCTCGGGCTTCAGCCGCGCGAACTGCGTGGCGCTGTAGCCGACGGCGAGAAGGGCGATCACCGTCAGCGGCAGGCTGAAGGGCAGCAACCGGCGGACAAGGGCGCCATAGGTCCGCGTGAGGAGCCCGCGCTTGCCAGTCGCCTTGGGATTGGCGCGGAGGATGCGGGCGCAGAGGAAGGGCAGGATGTAGAGCGCGGTGATCCAGGAGCCGAGCAGCATCGAGGCCACGACCGCGCCGAGGGAGAAGGAGAACTCCCCTTCCACCCCGTCGATGAGCAGCATCGGGATAAAGGCGGAGATCGTTGTGATGGAGGCGACGCCGAGCGGGATCACGAACTGCTTGCCCGCGGAGAGCGCCGCTTCCTCGGGTTCTGTCCCAGCATCGATGCGGTTGCCGATATCCTCGACCACGACGAGGCCGTTATCGACGAGGAGGCCGAGGGAGATGATCACCGCGGCGATGGAGACCTGCTCGATATCCACGCCGATGAAACCCATGGCCGAGAGCGCGAAGCAGATCGTGAAGGGCACGATGCAGGCGATGATGAGGGCCGAGCGGAAACCGAGGAAGATCAGCATCACGACGAAGACGATGACGAAGGTCTGACCCACATTCTCGAGTGCGCCCGAGACCGAGGCCGTGACGTTCGTCTCCTGAAAGGTCGAGATGTTGAGCGAAATGCCGATGGGTTGAGTGTTCTCGAAGGCCACCAGCGCAGCCTGTAGTCGGCTGCCGAGATCCTGAATGTCGGTCTCGGGCGACATCTCGATGGCGACGACGATTGCGGGCTGACCGTTGAAGAAGACGGGGGTGACCTTCGGATCTTCGTAGCCGCGGCGCACTTCGATGAGATCGGAGAGGCGCACGAAACCCGATAGCCCATCGACCTTGGTCAGGACACCGCCGATCTCCTCAACGCTTTGCAGATCGCCATTGGCTTCGAGGAAAATGTTGGTGCCCTCGGCGTCGACTTCGCCCGCGGGCAGGATCACGTTCTGGGCCTGCAGGTCGTCGAGGAGCTGCTGGAGTTGCACGCCGACGGCGGCCAGCTTGCGGATATCGACCTCGAGCCAGACGCGCTCCTCCTGCACACCGTAAAAGGTCGCCTTGGTGATGCCGTCGACGCGGAAGAGGGCGGTGCGCAGATCCTCGGCCACGTCCTCAAGCTCGGCAAGGGAGAAGCCGTCGCCGGTGATGGCGACCGTGGCGATGGCTACATCGCCATAGTCGGTGTTCACGCTGGGCTCGGCAGTACCGTCGGGCAGTTCGTCCACGACCTCCGCCATCTTGTTGCGCAGGTCTTCCCACGCGACCTCGATGTCCCGACCGGTGACCGTGTCGTAGAGATGCACTTTGATCTGAACCTGACCGGTCGAGATGATGGTCTCGATATCCTCGACCTCGCCGATCTCGCGCATCCGGCGTTCCATCGGGATCGCGATCAGCTCCTCGACCCGCTCGGGCCGCATGCCGGCGAAACCCGTGCTGACCACGGCGGTGCGAATGGTGATCTCCGGATCTTCGCGCTTGGGCAGGGTTAGGTAAGATGAGAGGCCCATCGCGAGGATGAGCAGCATCATCAGCACGGTGAAGCGGCTTTTGCTGAGGCCGAAGCGGGTGACGAAATCCATCCCAGTGCCTTCTCAGCGGTCTGAGGTGTTGGGCAGGAGGCGGACCTCCATGCCATCGCGCAGGAAAGTGACGCCCTTGGTTGCCACGCGCTCGCCTGCCTCGAGCCCCTGAATGATCAGGAATTCGTTGCCGCGGATGCCGCCCATCTTCACGCCACGGCGGCGCACGGTGCTGGTGGCATCGTCGAAGACGAAGACTTCGAGATCGCTGACGGTGCCGGGCCCTGCATCCTCCGGGATCTCCACATCGGGGATGGCGGCGGAGATCGGGATGAGGTGACCGCTCTCGGTGGGCAGCTCGAACTCGAACGAGACCTCCACCGCCATGCCGGCTTTGATCAGCGGCGAGGTCTCTTCGAGGCGCACGACGACCGGGAAGGAGGAGACCGTGCCAGCGCGCTCGCCGAGCTCGCTGATCACGCCGGCGAGGACGACGCTTGGATCGTCGGCGAGGCGGATCGCGGCCGGTGTGCCGACGACGAGCTGTCCGATGACATCGAAGCTGACGGAGAACGAGATCTCATAGTCCTGTTGCTGATAGACCGAGAGGATGGTCTCCCCAGCGGACACCGTCGAAAAACTGTCGATCTCGATCGTGTCGATGATGCCGGCGAAGGGGGCGTAGAGCTTGCTATCCGCCAGATCCTCCCTGGCCGATGCCAGGTCCTTCTCGGATTGAACCAGTTGCGCGCGGGCCTGCAGGACCTCGGTCCGATCCTCGTCGCGCGCCACGACGGTGCCGACGCCGCGATCCAAGAGCTGCTGCGAACGCTCCAGATCGTCCTCGGCCTGCGCGAGAGTTGCCTCTGCCTCCTCGACGGCTGCCTGTCGGTTCTCGATCCGGGTCTCGAACTGCTCGGCGTCGAGGGCGGCGAGAAGCTGGCCATCCTCGACCCGCTGCCCGACATCGAGCGTGAGCCGGCCGAGGCGTCCGCCCACCTCGAACGAGAGCGGGTTGACCTCCGCGGGCTCTAAGACGCCGGGATACCGCCGCACCGTCGTCTCTTCGATATCTGCTACCAGACGCGTAACCAAGCCGCGTATAGGAGCTTCTTCTTCGCTTTTCTCTTCTTCGGGTACGCAGGCAGCGATCATGAGGGTCATGATCGCAGTAAACACGATAGATCGCGCTGTGGCTATTTTCACAATATTGAGCTTCTTTTCGATCTGATCTCTGACGTGGTCTGCGATTGCTGTGTGCAGCACGTTTCTGGCCGGTTAACGATAGTGAAAACGTGCAGTTCGTGCAGGACCGAGATGGAGAAAAACCGGACCATTCCCGCCAATGCGGTCGGGCGCAGTCATCACATCAGCATTACGTCGACCACGGTTTCCTTCGCGCGGTCGCGCGGGATGACACTGGCTGAGATCGAGGCCGCCGCCAGGCTCGATGCGCGGTCGCTGGGCGACCCGGATGCGCGGCTGAGCGACGACATTCCACATCGGATCTTCGCGGCGCTGATGGAGCGTGTGGGCCCCTCGGTGCCACTGGGGATCGAGGCCGCGAGGGCCGCACCCTTTACCGCGCTCGCAGGGTTGCTCCACGGCATGCAGTATGCGGCGACCGTCCGCGACGCTCTGACTTTCATGACACGAAACCGGAGCTTTCTGGCGGATCGCCTCGATCTCAAGCTCGTCGAGACGGATGATGAGGGTTCGATGGAGGCGTTCCATCCGAACGACGCTATCGACAACGGCCTTATGGCTGAGATCGGTGCTGCGCTTACGGCACGGCTCGTGCGCGAGATCTTGGGTGTGCGGACGCCTCCGGAAAGGGTCGAGCTCGCCTTCGAGGCGCGGGGGCCAGCATCGGCCTATGTCGGCTTTTTCCGCTGCCCGGTGCGGTTCAACTGCCCGAAGTTCGCTCTCACCTACTCAAAATCGGTGTTGGATCTGCCGCTGCAGAGCTCGGACCCCATGCTCTTCGATTTCGTCGAGCGGCATTTCGCCCTGACGTTGCGCCAGATCGAGGCCAAGTCGCTGAGCCCGGAATTCGTGATGCTGCGGGAGGCGATCTCGGAGGCTGCGAGCACTGGCGATTTCAGACTGAGTACGGTGATCGGGCGTTCTCAGTTGAGCGTGCGTACGGCGCAGCGGGTCGCGGCTCGGCAAGGCACGACGCTTCAGGGCATGATCACCGGGGCACGCCGCTCCGCCGCCGAGGCCTTGTTGCGGGAAAGCGCGGCGCCGATTGAGACCGTGGCGACGCTCCTCGGTTTCTCCGACGACCGGGCGTTCCGGCGTGCCTTCAAGCGGTGGACCGGTGTGAGCCCGTCGGCGTTTCGGCGTTCGGCGCAGGAGTGAGGCCTTTCAAGCGTCGCGAATGTCCGCGTGCGTCGGGGTGCCCCTCTCTCAACCGTGGTGCCAACGGCGGTGAAGATCATCGACGACGAAGATGTGGCGGTGCCGCCCCTCGCCCGAATGCGCCAGCAGATGCGGGTGGTCGGGGGACAGTTCGGGATGCTCATGCGCGATGTCCATCGCTTCTTGCGCGGGCCAGATCCGAAGCGCCAGGAGAACGCCAATGAAGCCGATCAGCGCCATGAGGATGAAGGTCGGTTGCAGTCCGGCCGCCGCTCCGACGCGCCCGGCCAGCGGATAGCAGATGAGCCAGCAGGCATGCGTCAGGGCGAACTGCGCGGCGAAGACTGCGGCTCGATCCTCCGGATGGGCCGAGCGTCGGAGGAGCCGCCCCGCAGGCGTCTGCGCCATACCCCAGCCGAGGCCGAGGACGAGCCAAAGCGGGAGCAGCCAAGCGTAGCTCGGCACAAGGACGCCGGCGGCTGTGCCGAGCGATAGGAGCAGGGCTCCGGCCAGCACCACGGGCCTGTCGGCCATTCGCTCCAGCAGGGAGGGCAGGGCGAAGGCCGCGATCATCGAACCCCCGCCGAAGGCCGCCAACGCCCAGGCGACCGCCACCTTTCCGAGGTCGAACTGTACTTGGACGATCACCACAGTGTTGACGATGACCATCGCACTCGCCGCCGCCACCGTGAGGTTGACCGCGAGCAAGCCGCGGAGCCGAGGGGTTGCGAGATAGATCCGCAGCCCCCGCGTCGTGCGGTCCCAGATGCCCCTGCGCGCGCCCCGGCTGACCACCGGCAGCGTCACACTGAGAACGAGGGCGGCGGAGGCCAGAAAGCCGATTGCGGTTCCGGCGAAAAGGTCATGAAAGCCGATGACCGTCAGCAACGCCGCTGCCAGCATGGGGGAGCTCAGGCTCTCGATGTCGTAGGCGATGCGCGAGAGCGAGAGCGCCTGTGTGTACTCTCGCTCATCGGGCAGGATGTCGGGGATCGTCGCCTGGAAGGTCGGGGTGAAACCGGCGGACGCGGATTGCAGAACGAAGATCAGGACGTAGACCTGCCAAACCTCGGTGACGAAGGGTAGGAGGAGTGCGGCCCCCGCCCGCACGAGATCGAGCCCGACGAGAAGCGAGCGGCGGGGCACGCGGTCCGCGAAGGCCTGAGCGACAGGGGCGACGCCCACATAGGCCAGCATCTTGATCGCAAGCGCGGTGCCGAGAACGGCACCGGCCTGATCGCCCGCAAGGTCATAAGCCAGAAGACCGAGCGCCACCGTCATCAGACCTGTCCCGAGGAGCGAGATGACCTGGGCCGCGAAGAGCTGGCGATAGGTACGGTTCCTCAGGATGCCAAGCATTGCGCCCCTAAGCGGTTCGAGGTCGGGCTGCCCAGCACGAATGAGCGCCCGGGCAGAGCGAGCTTACCGCATTGGGCTGTGTTTGTGTGAGCCTCGCCTAATCCCGCTTGCGCGTCGTGTCGATCCGGTCCTCTGATCCCAGCGGTCTGTATGCAGCGGCGGCAAGGATCAGTCGGACGCGATGCTACGCGAGCGTGTCCCATCGGTTGAGCTGTCGGCTCTCAACCAGAGGCTCGATATCGACGGCGAAGCTTTTGAAGTGATCGGACGCAAGATGGGTCTCGAAGTCCTCGGCCGAACCGTAGATCTCGTACAGGAAAACGCGGTCGGGCTGACCGCTCCCCGTCCAGATCTCGAAGGTCGAGCAGCCGTCCTCGAGCTGGAGGCTATCGTCGCGCTGCTTGCGCATGCGGGGCATAAAGGCCTCCATGGCGCCGGGCTTGAGGGTGAATTCGACGGTGACGCAATACATCACGGCTCCTGGATCAGCTGCGTTGGGGGGCGAGGCGGGCGCCGAGGCGCCTGACTGCCGGTATCTGCGACAGCACGAGTGCCACGATCAAGCAGACCAGCACCGCCGAGACCGGCCGCGTGACGAACATCGAGAGCGAGCCGTCCGAGACGAGGAGCGCGCGGCGCAGACTCTCATCGAACAATCCGCCCAGGATCACGCCGATGACGAGGGGGGCGATGGGGAAATGCGACTTCTCGGCCAGATACGCGATCAGCCCGATGACGACCATGATGTAGAGGTCATTGACGCCCCCGCCGACCGAGAACGAGCCGATGGTCGTGAGCACTAGGATCACCGGCAGGAACACGGTTTGAGGGAGCCGCAGCACCATCACGAAGAGTCGCGCGAAGAGGAGCCCGAGGCAGAGCATCGTGAGCGACGCCATGACCAGGATCGCCACGATCCGCATGACCAGTGCAGGGTCGATGGTGGGCCCAGGCGTGACGTTGTTGATCATGAGAGCGCCGAGGAGCGCCGCTGCCGGTGGCGAGCCCGGGATGCCGAGCACGAGAAGCGGGATGAGCGCCCCTCCGATGCAGGCGTTGTTCGCCGTCTCGCTCGATAGCAGCCCCTCGAAGGACCCCTTGCCGAACTGCTCAGGCTCCCGCGAAAGGTTCTTGCCCACGCCATAGGAGACCCAGCCCGCCACATCCTCGCCAACGCCGGGCAGGGCGCCGATGCCGACGCCGATAGCACCTGAGCGGGTGACCGTACCACGATGGCGGGCGATGGCGCTGAGCCCTGGGAGGATGCGCCCGACCTGGGGCAGGATGCCGGAGACGGGACCTGTGCGCAGCCCATCGAGGATCTGCGGAATCGCGAAGGCCCCCATCAGCACGGGCACGACCTGGAAGCCTGACAAAAGGTAGGACCAGCCGAAGGTGAAGCGGTCCTCCGACAGGATCGGGTCGAGGCCCACCATCGCCATAGCGAGACCGACGAGCCCCGAGATCCAACCCTTGATCACCAGATCCTTGCTCATCAGCGTGCCTGAGACGAGGATCCCGAAGAGCGCGAGGAGCGCCTTCTCGGGGCTCGCGATCTGCCGGGCGAGCGTCAGCAGGACCCAGACGAAGGCGAGGAGGCAGATCGCACCCACCATCGTGCCGAAGAAAGAGGCGGTCGTCGTGAGCCCCAGTGCCTGGCCCCCTCGGCCCGATCGTGTGAGGGGATGGCCGTCGAGCGCGGTCGCCGCCGCTGCCGCCGTGCCTGGGATGTTGAGCAGGATCGAGGGGTACGATCCGCCATAGATCGCGCCCACATAGGCGCCGATCAGCGCGATCAGCGACTGCTCGACGGGAAACTTGTTGCCGAAGAACCCGCTCAGGATCGTCACGGCCAGGGTCGCCGTCAGTCCCGGCAGGGCGCCGAAGACGATGCCGAGGGAGACCGAGGCGATCAGGTAGAGATAGGTGACCGGATCTGTGGCGAGGGCTGCCAGCGCCTCGAAGAAAAAGGCGATGTTGGTGAGCGCGCCCTCCACCGGTCAGCCGCCGGACCAGAGCGGCTTAAGCGTGACGTAGTAATGGTACTGGATCTGGCTGAAGAGGAGCCCGCCGCTGTTCGGCACGTTCTGCCTGAACCCGAAGGCCATGGCACAGACAAGGAGGAGGGGGCCAACGACGCCGATCATGGGGGCTGCGATCAGCGGCCAGTCGAGGCGTCCGCGTGTGAGCCGGGCCTCGGCGAGGCCGATGAGGGTGAGCATCAGGAAGGCCGCCAGCGTCACCCAGTCATCATCATGGGGCGCCTGCCACTCCGATGCAGGGAAATGCGAGATCATCGCATAGGCTGAGGGGAGGACCACCGCCGCGAGTGCCAGGATCAGCGGGCGCGTCCGCTCCTGGTGAAAGCCGATGATGAGCGCGGTAACGCCGAGCGCGCTTGCCAGCACGAAATCGACCCGTGGTACCAAGGCTATGATATAGGCGAGGAGGATCAACGACACGGCGAGAAGTCTTTGACCGGCCGGGCCAAGGCGAAGCCGTTCGGCCCTCGGCCAGTTGTCCGGCAGGCCGCCATCGCGGATCGCGACGATGAGAAGGGCCATTGAGAGCGCCAGGAGCGCGCCGAAGATCAGGAACGGCACAAGGGCCGCGGAGTTGTACCAGCGCGCCTCAACGCCGGCGGCGCTGACCTCGAAGAGCGGGAGCATCGCAGTGCGCCCAAGGAAGAAGAGGGAGACCGCGATCAGCAGGAGCGCGGTCCAAAAATCGCCGCGGCGGAGCTGGATCTTCTCGGGGTCCATGACGCGTCTCCTCGGACGCGGTGCCATAGAGCGCCGCGTCCGATCGCAGTTAAGCGCGCTGGCTCAGGGCTTGTCGATGCCGAGGCTCGCAGGGTCGACCTTCGCTGCGCCAAGCTCGTGCAGCGTCCAGGCGAAGTTCTTCTCGAGCTTGTCGAAGATCGCGCTCGCGTCGTCACCGGCGGCGCCTGAGAGATCGTAGAAGTTCTCCGAGGCCCAGGTCTTCACGACGTCCGACTGCATCGCTTTGCCGAAGGCTGCGGAGATGGCCTGCTTGGCACTGTCCGGTGCACTGACCGGAAGGGCGAAGCCGATCGCCTGCTTAAGCGGCAGATACTCTGCAAGCCCAGGATAGTTGTCGAAGGCCGAGGGGATCGTGCGCCCGTCGATCTCCGCCGCCTCGGGCGTCAGCGTCGCGAGGGGACGGAACTCACCACCCTTGATCAGGCCCTGCTGCTCGGCGAGCGAGGTGATGACGACTTGAACCTCGCCTGCAACGGCCGCCTCTTGCGACGGGCCGGAGCCGCCATAGGGCACGAATTTGAGCTTGATCCCGGCACCTTTTTCCAGCGCCAACAGGTTGAGATGGTGGATCGAGCCGGCACCTGAGGCCGCAGAGGGGATCGTACCGGGCGCTGCCTTTGCCGCCGCGATCAGCTCATCCAGCGTCTCGAAGGGCGCATCCGCCGGCACCGAGATCAAATCCGGCGAACCGCCGACGATGAACGGATACCAGGCCTCGAACTTCTTGTCCCAGCCGCCTTGTACCGCCGCCGTAACGTTTGACTCGGAGATACCGGCCAGCGTGTAGCCGTCGGTCGGCTGGTTCATCACATAGGTCATGCCGTTCGATCCGGCGACGCCGCCGGTGACATTGGTGACGCTGATCGAGACGGGGAGCTCCTTCTCCATCTCGGCCATGATCATGCGGTTGATCGAGTCGGTGCCGCCTCCGGCACCCCAGACGACGACCGTCGTGATGTCTCGAAACGGATACTCCTGTGCCTGCGCGGTGCCGAACGCTCCGGCGAGCGCGATCCCAAGGGCGCTGGCGATCAAGGCCGACTGTTTCATGGTTCTTCCTCCCGATCATAAGTTGCGCTCTTCACGGTGCGCATGCCGTTGTTTATACATTGTCATATGTATGCTAAGCAATGGGAAACCTTTCCAAAGAGTGACAGGCGCAGATCGACAGGGATAAATGGGAATGATGAGACGGCTTGAGATTTGCGTGTTCGACGGCGACGGGATCGGCCCAGAAATCATGGCGCCGACGATCGGCTTGCTGGAGGCGCTTCTGCGCAAGCGCGGCCTGCCAGCGCTCTCGTTCGCGCATCATCCTGCTGGCGCAGGGCATTACCGCGACTATGGCGAAGCACTGCCGGCGGCGTCGCTGGCCGCTGCGCGCGGGGCTGACGCCATTCTGCTCTCGGCTATGGGGCTGCCCGAGGTGCGCTATCCCGATGGCACCGAGATCTCCCCGCAAATCGAATTGCGGATGGCGCTCGGTCTCTATGCAGGCGTGCGCCCGGTGCTGCTGTTCGGGCAAGGCTCACCGCTTGCGGGGGTCGAGACGCTGGATTTCGTGATCGTTCGCGAATCGACGGAAGGCTTGTTCGCGAGCCATGGCAAAGGGGTCCAGGATGGTGAACGCGCAGCACATGAGAGGCTGACGATCTCTCGCGATACTTCGGAGAAGCTCTTCGACTTCGCCTTTCAGCTTGCCCGCCGGCGGGTCGAGACGGGGCGAGGCCGCGGGCTTGTCCATTGCGTGGACAAAGCGAACGTGTTCCAGGCCTTCGCTTTTTTCCGCCGGATCTTCGAGGAACGGGCCGCGCTTCACCCGGATATGAGGGCGGATGCCGCCTATATCGATGCGACCGCCCTTTGGCTGGTGCAGAAGCCTGAGATCTTCGACGTCATCGTCACGGAGAACATGTTCGGCGACATTCTCTCGGATCTAGGTGCCGGGATCATGGGCGGCCTCGGCTTCGCGCCCTCTGCCGATATCGGTGAGAAGCATGCGGTCTTTCAGCCCTGTCATGGCAGCGCCCCGGATATCGCGGGTCGCGGCATGGCCAACCCCATCGCCATGATCCTTTCGGCCGCGATGATGCTTGAATGGCTGGGCGAGCGTCACGACGAGACCCGGCTGGTCATGGCCGGCGACGATCTGCGCGAGGCCGTCGCCGCCGTTGTGCGAGAGCGTCGGGTCGCCACCCCGGATATGGGCGGCAAGGCCGGCACGCGCGATGTGTGCGATGCGGTGGCAGGGGTGCTCGGGCTTGAGCTCGTGGCATGAACGGGCCGCTGCGGGTCCTTCTGATTGGCGCCGGCTACTTCGCGCGCTTCCATCTCGAAGCTTGGTATCGAATCGAAGGGGTCGAGGTTGTTGCAGTTGCGGATCTCGACCATGGCAAGGCCGAAGCCTTGGCGCGCGAGGTATGCGGCGATGGGCATCGGATCACGATCGGCGGCGACGTGTGGCGTCTCATCGAAGACTGCGCGCCGGATATCGTGGACATCGCCTCACCGCCACCGACGCATCTCGCGATGATTGGGGCGGCTTACGCTGCGCCATCCACAAAGATCGTTGTGTGTCAGAAGCCCTTCTGTGGCGGTCTGGAGGGTGGACGCCGCGCAGTGGCGCTCGCCGCCGGCGACGGACGGCCGCTTGTCGTGCATGAGAACTTCCGCTTTCAGCCTTGGTACCGAGAGATCCGGCGGATCCTCGCGGAAGGGGCCTTCGGAGTGGTCTATCAGACGGCGTTCTTCCTTCGCCCCGGAGATGGGCAGGGACCGAACGCCTATCTCGCCCGTCAGCCCTACTTTCAACACATGCCACGGTTCCTTGTTCATGAAACCGCCGTGCACTGGATCGACACCTTCCGCTACCTGATGGGCGATGCGGAAGCCGTCTACGCCGATCTGCGCCGGCTGAACGAAGCGATCGCTGGAGAAGACGCGGGGCACATTGTGTTCTCTTGGGCCGATGGCCGCCGCGCCTTGTTCGACGGCAACCGCTTGGCCGATCACGCCGCCGAGAACCCGAGGCTCACGATGGGGGAGGCGCGGATCGATTGTGAGCGTGGAGGCCTGTTCCTTGACGGATACGGCAGCATCTGGCAGCGGAGTTTTGGGGAGGGACAGTGGACAGAGCGCGAGACCACCTATCCCAAGACGGGGTTTGGCGGTGAGTGTGTCCAGGCGCTACAGTCCCATATCGTCGCGCATCTCCGCGATGGCGCCGCGCTGGAGAATGAAGCCGCCGCCTATCTGTGGGTCCAGGAGGCTGAAGAGGCCGTCTATCGCGCGGCAGATGAGGCCAGGAGGATAAGTCTCTGAAGACCATGGCGAGCATCGAGCGGGCGGAGGCGCCGCGTGAGACCATGACTTTGGTCGAGCGCGCCTATGCCGCGTTGCGCGAGATGATCGTCACCGGTGCGTTGGCACCAGGCTCCATGCATCTCGAGGTCGAGGTCGCGGAGATGCTGGGCATGTCGCGGACGCCGGTGCACGAGGCGGCGGTGATGCTTGAGAGTCAGGGATTGGTCGAGGTGCGTCCCCGGCGTGGCATCCTCGTACGCCCACTCTCTCATCAGGATATGGCCGAGATCTACGAGCTCCTCACCGAACTTGAGCCATTGGCGGCTTTCAAGCTGGCGGAGACGAAGCCCGACGCCTCGATGCTCGCGCCTCTAGCGGCCGAGCTTGAGGTCATGGAGGCGTGCCTGAAAGTCGAGGACAGGCTTGGTTGGGCACAGGCGGATGATCGCTTTCACGCCCATCTCGTCCGGCTCGCTGGCAACCGGCGGCTGGAGGAGGTCGTCGACCGGTACTCCGCTCAAGTGCACCGCGCGCGTCTGCTCACGCTGACGCTCCGTCCGTTGCCGCATGCCTCGAACCGTGATCACCGCGATCTCCTCGACGCGATCGCCCGCGGCGACGCCCCGGCCGCGCGGGAGATCCATCAGCGCCATCGCTTGAAGGCGAAGGACCTGCTGATCGGTCTCCTGGAAAAGCACGGGCTGACCTGGATCTGACACCTTGATGGCCGTGATCGCCGTGAGGACGTTGCTTCGCGGTATTGGGCGTTGGCTGATTTGCAGGCGTTGAAGCTTGCCCCAGCGAGGCTTGACCGCTTTTCCCAACAGCCGATAGTGTCAATTCAATAGTTGACGCGCGATAATATAGCGTAGGCGGTTGGGTGTCTTTTCTGTCGCCCGGATCAAGCGTGCGCGGCGCCAATGAGGACGGGCGATGGGCGGAGCCAAGATCAAGAACATGCAGGAGTTCGCGAGTGTCAGCGGCCTCTCCCGCCCGACCGTCTCCAAGTACTTCAACGACCCGAACAGCGTGCGGCCGAAGACCCGGGATCGCATCGAGGCCGCGCTTGTGAAGTACGACTACCGCCCGAACATTTACGCGATGAACCAGAACCGACGGTCGACGAAGACCATCGGCATCGTGGTGCCCTACCTCGCCGATCCGTTCTTTGCTGAGATCGCGCGGAACATCGAACGCCGCTGCTTGGACGAAGGCTTCTGGCCGCTGCTCTTTAGCTCTCACGGCGAGGCGGCGCTTGAGATCGGTATCCTGAACAGTCTCAGATCGTTGAAACCTGTCGGGGTGCTGCTCGCGCCGCTCGGCCGGCGGTCGGACCGACGCGAGATCGAGGCGTTCTGTGCCGACGTCCCCACGGTTCTCTTCGACAGCAACATCGCAAGCGTTGGGAAGGCCTTTATCGGCTCCGACAATGCCCAGAGTATCCCGTTGATCGTCGACTATCTGTGCAGAACCGGAACGCAACCGTGCTTTCTAGAGATGCCACCGGTCAATCCGAATGCCAACAAGCGGCGCGCAGCCTTCATCTCCGCCATGGAGAGGCTCGGTCATGAGCCGCAGATTGTTCGGGTCGATGGCAAGACGTGGGACTTCGAGCAGGTCGGCTTCGAAGGTGGGCTCGACATGCTGCGCGGCCGCGGCTTTCCGACCGACACCGTGCTCTGCAGCAATGATCGACTGGCGATCGGACTGATCGCGGCGGCGCATGAGCTCAAGATGAAGGTCGGGAGAGACAGCGACGCCGCCATCCGCATCGCCGGCCACGACGATCATCCGTTTTCGAGGTTCACGTCGCCCTCGCTCACGACCGTCGCGCAGGACTACGCCGCGATCTCACGGCGAAGCGTGAAGGTGCTGTTCGACCTCATCGAAGCAGAGGGCGAGATCGGCCCGCGGACGGAAACGCTCTTCGAGGGAAAGCTGGTGATGCGGAACTCTGCTTGAAGCTCAAAATTTACGCGCGTAAAAATTATCTTGACATCGTGAGGTGTATGAAGCTCACTGGTGCGACGAAAAAGAAGAATTCCAGGGAGGACCTAGGATGCCGCTTCACGCCGCATTTCTCGCCGGGAGCGCGATCGCGCTTGCCGCCACCGCTTACGCGGAGACCACACTCACGATCGCGACGGTCAACAACGGCGACATGATCCGCATGCAGGGCCTTGCGGATGACTTCACGTCCGCGAACCCTGACATCGAGCTGGAGTGGGTGACGCTGGAAGAGAACGTGCTGCGCCAGCGCGTGACGCAGGATATCGCGGCGAGGGGCGGTCAGTTCGACATCATGACGATCGGGACCTACGAAGTGCCGATCTGGGGGGCGCAGGACTGGCTCGTCTCGCTGAACGACTTGCCCGAGGCTTGGGATGTCGACGATCTGCTGCCCGCGATCAGAGGCGGGCTGACGGTCGATGGCAACCTCTATGCCGCGCCCTTTTACGGTGAGTCCTCGATGGTCATGTACCGCAAGGACTTGATGGCGGAGGCCGGGTTGGAGATGCCGGAGGCGCCAAGTTGGGATTTCATCAAGGAAGCCGCCGCCGCCATGACCGACAAGGATGCCGAGATCTATGGCATTTGTCTGCGCGGCAAGGCTGGCTGGGGCGAGAACATGGCGTTCCTCACGGCCATGTCGAACAGCTTTGGCGCCAAGTGGTTCGATGAGAGCTGGCGACCGCAGTTCGACAGCGAGCCCTGGGCCAACACGCTGACCTTCTACATGGATTTGATGACGCGTTACGGCCCGCCGGGGGCGTCGACGAACGGCTTCAACGAGAACCTGTCGCTCTTCCAGCAGGGCAAATGCGGGATGTGGATCGACGCCACGGTCGCGGCGTCTTTCGTCACCAACCCGAACGACTCTACCGTCGCGGATCAAGTCGGCTTCGCGCTTGCGCCCGACAACGGTCTCGGCAAGCGCGGCAACTGGCTCTGGGCCTGGTCCCTAGCGATCCCTGCGGGTTCCGACGCCACCGACGCCGCCAAGAAGTTCATCGCTTGGGCCACGAGCAAGGAATACACGGCGCTGGTTGCGTCCAAAGAGGGCTGGGCGAATGTCCCTCCGGGTACGCGCACATCGCTATATGAACAGCCGGAATACGCGGCAGTGCCCTTCGCGAAGATGACGCTCGACTCGATTAATTCCGCTGATCCGACTGCGCCTTCTGTCGACCCCGTGCCCTATACCGGCGTGCAGTTCGTCGCGATCCCTGAGTTTGCGGGCATCGCCACACAGGTCGGGCAAGAGTTCTCGGCGGCCCTCGCCGGTCAGCAATCGGTCGAGGAAGCGCTGGAGAAGGCTCAGGCCTTGACCGTCGACGAGATGGAAGCCGCCGGATACTAAGCAGCCGGCCAGCCGCGATGGGGTGCCCCGCCGCCCCATCAACCCGCTCCGTTCATACTCGAGGTCGTGCAGGCCCTTTGCGGTCGCGACGATCCCCGTTCCCAGAGGAGGCAGCGCATGGCGACCTTGCATGCCCGATCCGCGGCCCGCGCGATGCTGGCACCGGCGGTCGTCCTCCTGCTCGGCTGGATGCTCGTGCCGCTGACCATGACGCTTTACTTTTCGTTCAAGAAGTATCTGCCGCTCCGAGGTGGCGATCTCGGCTGGGTCGGGTTCGAGAACTACACCCGCTTCGTCACCTCAAGCGCCTTCTGGCCAAGCGTGCAGGCGACGCTGATCGTCGTCGGCGGGGTGCTTTTGGTCACCGTCGTGCTGGGTGTGCTGCTCGCGATGCTGCTCGATCAGCCGATGTGGGGGCAGGGGGCCGTGCGGATCCTCGTGATTGCGCCATTCTTCGTCATGCCCACGGTCTCCGCACTCGTCTGGAAGAACATGTTCCTGGATCCCGTGAACGGATTGTTCGCGCATCTCTGGAAGGTATTCGGCGCGCAACCGGTCGAGTGGCTGAGCGAGGTGTCGCTCTTCTCGATCATCCTGATCGTGTCGTGGCAGTGGCTGCCCTTTGCGACGCTAATCCTATTGACCGCCATACAGTCGCTGGACAGCGAGCAACTGGAGGCTGCCGAGATGGATGGCGCGCCGCCCGTCGCCCGCTTCGGCTACATCATCCTGCCGCATCTCAGTCGTGCGATCACGGTCGTCGTGCTGATCCAGACAATCTTCCTGCTCTCGATTTTTGCCGAGATCTTCGTGACGACGCAGGGGTCCTTCGGCACCCGAACGCTGACCTACCTGATCTATCAGCGCGTGCTCGAGAGCCAGAACGTAGGCCTAGGCTCAGCCGGTGGCATCTACGCCGTGATCCTCGCGAACATCGTTGCGCTCTTCCTAATGCGCATCGTCGGCAAGAACCTCGACGCCTGAGGAGGGAGCAATGGCCCGTGCAGTCACCCCTCGCCGCAAGACGGTCAACACGCTGGCCGCGTGGACAGTTGGGCTGCTGATTTTCTTTCCGATCCTGTGGACGATCCTGACGAGCTTTAAGACCGAGGCGACCGCGATCGCCGATCCGCCCGTCTTCCTGTTCTTCGACTGGACGCTCGAGAACTACGCCGTCGTGCAAGAGCGCTCGGACTATATGCGCTTCCTCTGGAACTCGGTGATCATCGCGGGCGGGTCGACGGTTCTCGGCATCCTGATCGCCGTGCCCGCCGCCTGGTCCATGGCGTTCGTGCCGTCGCGCCGGACC